>JAJTXO010000250.1 GCA_021463315.1 Caldilineales bacterium
GGGGCGCGGCCACGCCGGGCGGCGCCGCAGCCGCGCTGTCCGGCGCGCTGCCGGTGGTCGCTGAGCCGTCGGGAAGAGGAACAGGGGGGTCCAGCGCATCGAGCAGCGCGGTGTAGGCCAGCAGGGTCGACGATATCTCCAGGGTCGACGATATCTCCGTTGCGGCGTAGGCCAGCAACAGCCTGTCCTCGGGCGAGGAGGTAGTCAGCGACTGGTTGGCCAGCATCAGCGCGCGCGCGATGCTGCGATCGATATCAGCTTCCTCCCGCGCGATTTCGGCCGCCTTCGCGTTGTCCTCGGCTATGGCGCTCTCCCTTTGCGCCCGAAACATCTGCGATGCAGCAAGTACGAACGCCAGCAGCGCAATCATCAGCAAGCCGTAGGTAACCAGCAGTTGCCGGCGCGCGGTTTTTGCTACCTTGATCGCAGCCTGCTCCTGTTGCCGCGCGCTGGCCAGGTCGCGGTCCTTCTTGGCCTCCTGGCTGGCTTCGACGAACTCCTGGATGGCCGGCTCCAGCGTGCGGCCGCCCAGGTCCAGGGCGGCCAGCTCGTCGTCGCTCAGGAGCAGGCCGGGATCGCGCTGGGCCGGCGCCGGCGCGCTGGCGGCCCATTCGTGGGCGCGGCGCAACAGCGGGTCGCGCTGCAACTGCTCCACATTCCAGCGCTGGTTGAAGCGCAGGATCGGCTCCACGAAGCGGTCGTGGATCAGCTCCACCAGCCGCGCGCTGCCCCGGGTGTCGCTGCGCAGCAGGTGATGATCCACCAGCGCCTGCACGACCGTCTCCGGCACGCCGCCCGTGTCGTCGTGGCCGCGCTGCATGAAGCCGCGCGTGTCGCTCTCGGTGATCAACTGCGTGGAGAACCAGTTGCGCAAGAAAGCCTCGTCCACCTGCGCGGCGGCGGAGGCGCGGGCGTTGCTCAGCGCAGTCTCGTAGAAGGCGCCCAGCGCGCCGTCGACGAAGGCCGATAGCAGCTCGTATTTCTGGCGCTGGGTTAACTGGTCGCTGTCCGCGCGCGCCGCCATGGCCGTGCGCGCGAGGCGCTGCAAGTCTTTCATCTCGATCTTGTTGCCCGGCGCCTGTTTCATGCTCTGCCAAAGCTGGTAACACACCACTTGAAGCTGGATCGGCTCCACCGTCTCGCCCGGCACGGAGCGCATCTTGCCGTCGAAGTCTTGCTCTCGTACCTGGCTCATGTTGCGCACCAATTGCTGCGCCACGCCCGGCTCAAAGGTGCGTCCGCAGGCCGCGGCCGGCCCTTCGATGGCCAGGTGCGCGTCCTCCACCCCCATCAGGAACATCTGGTAACGCGCCCGCAAGCCGTATTGCAACAGGCCAGCGTAGCGCTCCAGGTCCTGAACATAGTCTGAGCGGAGCGACATGATCACCCGCAACATGGCGTCCGAGCTGAGCGCCTCGTCCAACTGGCGAAAGAAATCCTCCCGGTGCCGCCAATAAGTGGGATAGGTCGTGACGATCTCCTCGAACTGGTCGAGGATCAGCACTCGCGGCCACAGGTCGCTCGCCGGGGTCGCCCGGCGTAGCGCCTGGTCGCTGGGATCGTAGACGTATTTCTTGCCGTCCTCGGTGCTCAGGCGCCAGAGAAAGTCGCTCAGGCTAAGCTCAGCGAAGCGTTCAGGCTGCGGGTCGTCAGGCACGATACGCAGCATGAGGTTGTACGTGTAGACGTTGCGGACATTGGCCGGCAAGATGGCCACCCCGCTGACGCGGGCCGTGGGCAGCACCTCGTACAGCTTGTCCTCCAGGCGCGGGATCAGGCGCATGTTGAGCAACGAGGTCTTGCCGGCGCCGGAGGGGGCATAGTAGACCAACAGACGCTCAGTCACGGCCATCGAGGTCAGATCGCTGGTCTCCTGGTCGCGGCCGAAATAGGGTCGGGCATCGCCGCGCGCGAAGGACTCGGGTCCGGGATAGGGATTGATGCATTCAGGAATCATGCTGCCCTCACGATCGTTCGATGTAGGTCTTGTACAACGCGCCGATGAACTGGTCCGGCGTTTCGAACTTCACGGTGAACTTCGCTTCCTGGCTGAGATATTCTCTGAGGTAGCTTTCGGCTCGGCTGGGGTTGGTGAAGCCACTTTGCTGATCCGGTTTGAGCTGGATCACGACGCCGCCGTCGCGCGATGCGGCCGGCTTGGCCCGCACGATGCCTCGATAGAGCACCTGGAAATCCCAGTCGTGCAGGCGGAAGCCCAGCACCAACAGCGGCAGCTCCACGAGGAGTTTCCAGAGATAGATCGGGATCGGCGGCGGGTCACCCTTGCTCTGGCTGGTTTTGGCGTCGGTCTCGCGCATCAGGACTTCGACCAGGAAGTTGAGATAGTCGTCCACGCTGAGCACCATGGTGTGGGGATAGCGCTCCAGGCCGAAGAGATGGAACACCAACGGTTCTTCGGGCGTAGGTTCTACTTTACTGGGCCGATGCTCCCGGTCGATCTTGGAGATCTGCCCGGACCAGGTGCAGACCTCCGAGCGCACCCGTTTTCTCCCGTCGGCGATCAACGCGCGCTCAAGAAAATCGTAGTAGCTGGTGGTGATGTAGATGGGCAGTTTCAGCTTGGCCAGTTGGCGCATCAGGTCTTCTTGGCCATCGATGGGGGGCGGATAGCCGATCTCAGAGACCAGGTCGGCAAACAGCAGATCAGGCGTGCCGCCCAGGTTCTTCTCTTCGATGATCGCAGCCGCCTGAGGATCGGTTTCGACGGCAAAGCCCATCATGCCCTGGACCATGAAGCTCAGAAAGTCGCGCTTGGCTTTCTCAGGGTTGCCGGCCGTGACCTGATAGTACTGCGCCACACGCGCCAGGTTGTCCGCGTCGTGCATGGGATATTGCACCTGTTCGGTGGCGGCCCAACGGCTAGAGATGAACGCGGCCAGGCTGCGCTCGGCCGGGTCGAACAGGCACATAAAACGATCATCGCGCAGCGAGTTGCTGAGGATGGGTATGATCTTGCCCTCCTTGACGCGCCGCGCGAGATCCTGGTAGATGTCGTCGGCTTCGCCCAACGGGTGATGCTTCTGTGCCCAGCCAGTGAATCGAGGAGGTGGTGATTGCGTGGTGACTGCCTGGTCGGGGGTCATAGATGTCATCCTTCTGGCTGGCAAAATGGGGCTGCCAGTTTGGCGGCGTCCAGCCGCATCATCACCCGGAAGCCATGGCGCTTGCCAAAGGGTCCAGGCGTCAAGGGCAACGCGTTAGTGCGGGCGGCGCAGCGTAGCTTCTCCAGTGGGTCGGACGCGCCGCCGCCGCGCACAATCCGCCGCACCTGGCTGTTGGCGCCCAGATCGTCTCGTCCGTCGTCCGCCCAGGGGTAGCGATAGCGCGACTCCAGGACGTTCGTTCCCCACAGCGTGCTGGTCCACTCTGGCGCGTTGCCTACCATGTCGTGGCAGCCGTACACGCTTTGCGCGGGATAGGCGTCGACCGCGGCGAGCTCGGCCTGGCCCTGGTTGCAGCGCCCCGGCGCCCACTCGCCCCAGGGATAGAGCCGGCCGTCGCCGCCGCGCGCGGCCTTCTCCCAATGCGCTTCGCTGGGCAGGGTGTAGCGCCGGCCGGTCTTGTCGCTCAGCCAGGCGCAATAGGCCAGCGCGTCGCACCAGGTGACGCCGCTCACCGGATGTCGTTCTTCGCCCTTGAACGGTGTCTGTCCATCCCAGCGCATCTCCGCCCGGGCCAGACGTTTGGTCTCACGCAAGAACACCTCATAGTCACAGTTCATCACCGGATACCTGCCAATACGGTACTCGCCCAGATCGATCTCGCGCTGCGGGCATTCGTGCTCAGGAAAGCCTGCGCCGGGCGGGCTGCCCATCCAAAAGGGGCCGCTGGGGATATAGATGGTCTCCGGCTCGAAATTCTGCCGGGCAATTTCCGGCAGCGCGTCGGGGCTGGCCGGCGTCCAGATGCGGCCGTCGAGCAGCCGGGTGAACAGCACCGGCATCCACCAGTCGGGCCGGCCGCGCACCGCGCCGCGCGCCACAGCCATGGCGCGGTCCACCTGCCCGTCGCGGCGCAGCTCGCGCAGAAAGACGGGCATGAAGGCCGCGGCGGTGGTCATGGTCAGGTTGCCCTGCATGGCCATCACGGCCGGCGCGCCCGCGGCCGCCAGCCGCGGCCCCAGCCCGGCCAGCGCACCGTCGTCTTGCGCCAGCCACTGGCCATCCGCTCCCGCGCTCTGGCAGGAGGCCAGCACCACCAGGCTGGGCGGCTGCGCCAGCTCGCCGAAGGCCGTGGCCAGCTCGCGGCCCGCGGTCCACGCCCGACCGCCGTCCTCCCGCTCCAACAGGATGTGCGGCTCGCCGTCTACCAAATTGCCGTGCGCCACCAGGTAGAGGATGTCGCAGCCGTCGCGCAGGCGGGCTAGCAGGTTGTTCAACGTGACCTGGCCGGGCGTGGCCAGTTCCACGCGCGGAATGCCCTCCAGCCCGCGCCGGGCCGCGTCCAGCTCGTCGGCCGTCTTCACCTCGGCCAGCGCGGTCCCGGTCATGTCGGGGCTGGCGATGGCCACCAGGGCGCGCAAGGCCCCCTGCACCGGCACGCCCACAGGCCGCCAGCCGTCGCTGTCGAGATAGCGGGAGAAGCGCACCCACTCGCCCGATGCCACAGGCGCGCTGCTGTCGGGCAGGCGCAGCGTCTCCCAGCGCAGGGCGTGCAACGCCTCCGCCTCGCGGCCGATGAACAGGCGCAGATGGAGAGGCATGCGCTGGCTGGCAGCCACGGCCAACGCCTCGTCGAAGCGGCCGCGCGCAGCGGGGTCGGCCAGCAGTTGCCCGGCCAGGCTCGTGCCATAGTCAGCCGGGTCGAACTCCCGTTGGCGCAACGCGTCCAGGTCCGGCGTCCACGATCCGCTGAAGGACCGGTCCAGCCTGGCGCTGGGCTGGCGAAAACGGATGGTCAGACCATAGCTGGCCGGGCTGCTGTGAGAGATCAATAGCTCAAGATCGGCGTCGGCGTGGTTCATTTGGAGCGTCCCAGAGGTGTTCATCATATGCTAAGTACGCTGTTTTGAGAACAGCTGGCGATCTTCCTCATGAGTTGACAAGGTGCGCTCATTGGATATCATGTACGATATGAAATACGTGCTCGACACCGACGTGATTGTCGCTGGGCTGCGCAGCCGCACCGGTGCGTCGCGTCAGTTGCTGATCTTGCTGAGCCAACGTCGCTATCAGGCCCTTGCCAGCGTCGCCATGATGCTCGAGTATGAAGCAGTACTGAGTCGCATCGAGAACCTTGCTGCTTTCAATCTTACGATCGAGGAGATCGAACGATTTCTAGACAGTCTGGCGATGTGGATCACGCCAGTTGCACCTTTCTATTTGTGGCGGCCTCAGTTGCGGGACCCTGCTGATGAGCACGTATTGGAGGCGGCAGTCAACGGCGATGCGGACGGCATTGTTACCTTCAATCATCGTCACTTTCAGACCGCTGCCAGGAGATTTGGCATCGCTACGCTCAAGCCTGGCGACGCCCTGAAGAGGCTAGAACCATGACAACTTTGAACAACTACGCATTGCGTCTACAGGCTTCTTTGATGAACGAACTGCGCACGGTTGTGGAGGAAGAAGGCACGACCCTGAACCAGTTCATCAATGTGGCTGTAGCCGAGAAGCTGGCTGCGCTGCGCACTGAGCGTTACTTCCGGGAACGGGCCGGCCGCGCCAGTCCGGTAGATTTCTCTGCTATTCTCGAAAAGGCGGGAACGGACGTTGCTATCCAGGGGGACGAGTTGCCCGACCGAACGGCGTTGCCAGGATTGTGAGGTGCGCCGCTGCTGGCCAGGGCGCGCATCAGCCCGTCTTGCACCGCGGCCTGGAATATGGCCTTGCTCAGCCTCTGGCCGACGATGGCCAGCCAGTTTCAGTACTTCACGATTGTTGTCTCACGCAAAGGCGCAAAGACCGCAAAGGGCAAAGATTCCTGGCATTTTTGACGGCTTTGCGTGAGAATCGTGAACTACTGAGTTTCAGTACTTCACGATTGTTGTCTCACGCAAAGGCGCAAAGACCGCAAAGGGCAGAGTTTCCTGGCATTTTTAACGGCTTTGCGTGAGAATCGTGGGCATGGTTCAATAGCCGTGATAAGGGCTAGATGTACCTTTACAATTCGAATGAGTGTTGGCCTGCCCGTAGGCAAGCAAAGTGCGCCTAGCTCGCGA
>JAJTXO010000251.1 GCA_021463315.1 Caldilineales bacterium
GCCGAGCCGGCCGGGCTGACCACCATCGAGCCGACGGCCGAGATCCGGGAGCGCGAGGGCTTCTACCGCGCGCCGCTGCATCCGGTGGACCAGCAAAAGGCGGTCGAGGCGGCCGCGGAGGACACCCGCCTGGTGCGCGAGATGATGCACTTCGGCGTGATCTCGTGCAGCGAGACCACCTCGGTCGACGAGGTGGCCCAGCGTATGACCGACTATCATGTCCATGCCATCGTCGTCACCGACGCGGCCGGCTATGCCACCGGCGTTGTGTCCCAGACCGATGTGGTGCTGGCGCGCCAGGGGCGCACGGCCGCGGAGCTGGCCACGCTGCACGCGGCCGATATCATGAGCAGCCAGGTGGTTACCTGTTCACCAGAAACCACCATCTCTGAAGCCGTCACTCTGATGACGCGCAATCGCATTCACCGGCTGGTGGTGGCTGACACCCGCAGCGGCAGGCCCTGGCCGGTAGGAGTTTTGAGCATGACCGACATCATCACCTATGGCATGAGGGCCGCCGGCGTCGGCGCCTCGGCCATGTCACTGCCCCCGTCGGCGCTGGCGACTGACATCTACGAGCCGATGGCGTCGGAGCCTAGCCTGGCTGACCTGGGCGCGATCGAGGACGCCACGCTGGCGGCCGATGTGATGCACCAGGGTGTGATCACCACGCCGCGCGGCGCTTCGGTGATAGACGCCGCGCGCCAGATGTTGGAGCATGGCATTCACGCCATCGTCGTGGTGGCCGAGGATGGGCACGCGGTGGGCGTGGTCTCGCAGACCGACGTGGTGCTGGCGCGCCAGGGCCGCACGGTGGAACAGGCCGCCGCGCTGAGCGTGGGCGACATCATGACCCCCAGCCTGGTGAGCTGCACCAGCGACCGCAAGCTGTCCGAGGCCATCACGCTGATGACCCGCAACCGGGTGCATCGCCTGGTGGTGGTCGAGGATCAGGCCGGCAAGCTGATGCCGGTGGGCATTCTCAGCATGACCGACGTGATCCGCCAATTCTTCAGCCGCAATTGAGCTGGCGGAAGAAGTCCGGCTTCTTCCGAGAAGCCGGACTTTTGAGCCGCGAAAGGGAAGATAACCATGACTGTACTCAGCGGTGAATACGAGACCGTCCGACGCGAGGCGCGCAAGTTCGCCGAGAAGGAAGTTGCGCCCATCGCCCACGACCTGTACAACGAAGGCAAAGAGATTCCCATGGAGATCATCAAGAAGATGGCCAATCTGGGCTACTTCGCGATGGCCATCCCGGAGGAATACGAGGGCCTGGGCATGGACACCCTGACCATCACCCTGGTCACCGAGGAGCTCAGCCGGGTCTGGCTCTCGGTGGGTTCGGTGATGACGCGCATGTTGATCGCCGGCGGGCTGATCCTCAACGGCGGCACCGAGGAGCAGAAGCAGCGCTGGCTGCCCGGCATTGCCAGCGGCGATGTGCTGCCGGCCGCGGCCTTCACCGAGCCCAACGCCGGCTCCGACACGGCCGGCATGCAGTTGCGCGCGGTCAGGCAGGGCGATAAATACATCCTCAACGGCCCCAAGACCTGGATCACCTTTGCCAACCGGGCCAACCTGATGACCGTGCTGGCCCGCACCGACCCCGACGCCAGCAAGCGCCACAAGGGGCTGTCGATGATCGCGGTGGAGAAGACGCCGGGCAACGACTTCATGCCCCCCCATCTGACCGGCGCGCCGATCCCCACCATCGGCTACTACGGCATGAAATCGTTCAGCCTGAACTTCGAGGACTTCGAGGTCCCAGCCGAAAATCTGATCGGCGGCGTCGAGGGCCGCGGCTTCTACCAGTTGATGGGCGTCTATGAGACCGCGCGCATCCAGACCGCGGCGCGCGCGGTGGGCGTGGCCCAGGGCGCGTTCGAGGCGGCCCTGCAGTATGCGCAGGAGCGCCAGCAGTTTGGCCGCCCCATCGCCGAGTTCCAGGTGATCCAGCACAAGCTGGCCCACATGGCCACCGACATCGAGGCCGGCCGCCAGCTCACCTACTACGCGGCGCAGAAGAAGGACTCTGGCCAGCGCAGCGACCTGGAGGCCGGCATGGCCAAGCTGTTCTGCGCCGACATGGTGGAAAAGGTGACCAGCGAGGCTTTGCAGATCTTCGGCGGCTACGGCTACGCCATGGAATATCCCGCCCATCGCTTCTGGCGCGATGGCCGCATCTTCAAGATCTTCGAAGGCACCAGCGAGATCCAGGCCGAGGTAGTGGCCAAGCGGCTGATGCCGGAGAAGAGGTGATCGGTGATCGGTGATCGGTGATCACCGATCACCGATCACCGATCACCGATCACCGTCCCCCACGGAGCATACCCATGAACCTAACCTTCACCCCTGACTCCATCGCCGCCGTGGTGCAGCGCATCGAGGCGGCCAACGACGCCTTCAAGCTGCGCTACCCAGGTGACGTGACCGGCCGGCAGCCGGTGCATACGGTCTACGGCGGCGCGCATCTGTTCAAGGCCGACACGGCCGGCAAGCTGGGCGGCATCGCCCTGCGCAATATGGACGCCTACGCGCCCAACTTCGTGGTCTTTGCCAAGGCGCTGGGGCTGCCGGGCGCGGAATCGCTGCCCACCAGCGCGGCCGATGTCGAGCATCTGGCCCAGATCATCGCCAAGGACCCGGACGCGGCCAGCTTCAGCCATGAGCCCGCCTGGATGGCCTACACCGTCTATCAGCGCGTGCGCGAGAAGCTACAGCGCGAGCCGGTGGAGGACTACCGCGTCGACTTCGAGGATGGCTACGGCAACCGGCCGGACGAGGAAGAGGATCAGCACGCGGTCAACGTGGGTCAGCAGTTGGCCGCGGGCATCGCGGCCGGCGGCCTGCCCCCCTTCATCGGCATCCGCATCAAGCCCTTCACCCTGGAGAGCTATAAGCGCGCGGTGCGCACCCTGGACCTGTGCATCACCGCCCTGGCCCAGGCCAGCGGCGGCAAGGTTCCGGCCAACTTCGTGGTCACGCTGCCCAAGGTGACCATGCCGGAGCAGGTGGCCGCGCTGGCCGATCTGGTGGACGAGCTGGAGGCCCGGCACAGCATCACCCCCGGCGCGATCGGGCTGGATCTGATGATCGAGACCCCCCAGTCGATCATCGACCACACCGGCGCCAACACGGTGACGCTGCTGGCGCGGGCTGGCCGGGGCCGGGTGCGCTACTGCGCCTTCGGCACCTACGACTACACCGCGCTGGTCAACATCACCGCCCACTACCAGACCCACACCCACCCCGCGTCCGACTTTGCCCGCCACGTGTTGCAGATCAGCCTGGCCGGCACGGGCGTCAGCATCAGCGACGGCGCGACCACGATCATGCCCATCGGCCCGCACCGGGCGACCAAGGAGCAGCCGCTGACGGCGCAGCAGGAGGCCGAGAACCTGGCTGTGGTGCAGGCGGCTTGGCGGCTGCACTACGACAATGTGCGCCACTCGCTGCGCCACGCCTACTACCAGGGCTGGGACCTGAACCCCGCGCAGCTCCCGGTGCGCTATGCAGCCATCTACACCTTCTTCCTGGAGAGCGTGGAGGACGCCAGCCGGCGGCTGAACCGCTTCGTGGACGCCGCGGCCCAGGCCACGCTCAGCGGCAACATGTTCGACGACGCGGCGACGGGGCAGGGCCTGCTCAACTTCTTCCTGCGCGGCATCGCCTGCGGCGCGATCACCGAGCAGGAGGCCATGGCCACCGGCGTGACGCTGGAGGAGCTGCACGGACGCTCCTTCGTGCGTATCGTGCAGAACCGGGCGTACAAGAAGACGGTGTGATACGCGGCGTACTGCGTAACGAGTAACCCGTAACCCGGAGTGTGCGGGATGAGGGTTGAGTGCGAACTGCGGGTTGCGGGTCTGGAGTAGGGACACGGATTGGCCGCTTGCTGGCCATCCGTGTCTTACTTCATGGGCCAGGAGAACCACCATGCCTGAGCTGGCTTACATCGGACAGGTGAGCACCATCTACCCCATCCCCGGTGCGGACTTCATCGAGAGTCTGGAGGTGGTGTGCGGCGAGGGCGGGCGCTGGCGCGGCACGGCCAAGAAAGGCGACTTCGCGCCGGGCAATCGCTGCGAGGTCTACCTGCAGGATGCGCTGCTGCCGCAGAGCGAGCGCTTCGCCTTTCTGGAGCCGCGCGGCTGGCGCATCCGCATGGTGCGCCTCAAGGGGGTGCCCAGCGAGTGCCTCCTCATGCCGCTGACGGAGGCCACGGCCGGCCTCGAGCCCGGCGTCGACATCACCGAGCTGGCCGGCGTCGTCAAGTACGAGAAACCGCTATCGGCTAATCTCGGCGGCGACATCCGCGGCAGCTTTCCGGCCTTCATCCCCAAGACCGACGAACCCAACTTCCAGCGCGCGCCTGAGCTGGTGGCAGCCCTGCAAGGGCTGCCCTTCTATGCCACGCTCAAGGCCGATGGCAGCAGCGGCACCGTGTTCTGGGACGCCGACGGCGCGCTGCGCGCCTGCTCGCGCAACTTTGAATTGAAAGAGCGGCCCGACACGGCCGTGTGGCAACTGGCGGCCAAATACGGCCTGGCGCAGCAGCGCCTGCCGCTGGCCTTGCAGTTCGAGATCGTCGGCCCCGGCGTCCAGAAGAACCGCCTGGGCCTGCGAGAGCTGGAGATGCGGCTGTTCAACGTCTGGCACATCGAGCAGCGGCGTTACCTCGACTTCGCCGACATGCTGGCGGTGGCCCAGCGGCTGGGCCTGCCGGTGGTGGAACTGGTCGAGGTGGGCGAGGCCTTCCCCATGGACGTGCGCGACGACGAAGCGCTGCGCCGCTACGCCGAGCGCACCTACCCCAACGGCGCCACAGCCGAGGGCGTGGTCATCCGTCCGACGCAGGAGATGCAGGTCAACGGCGAGCGGCTGAGCTTCAAGGTTATCAATCTGCTGTACCGCGACTGATGCGAGGTTGGGGTCCGATTGGGCAAAACTCAGATAGTGGGGCGTGTAAGGCGTTCATTGGTCGCAATCAGGTCACGGTGTTATAATCGCTGCTGTCATGATGCACATTGATTCCAGACTCCGACCATGTGCATCCGCCATGAAGATCCAGCAGGCTTACTGAGCGTAAGTCAAGAAGGGTCGATATTCGGTGACAATTCCTGCGCTTATTACCTATTTTCCGCCACTATACATCACTGGTTCAAAACCTTTGCAATACTTCGTCAGTTGAGACAATTTTAGGTATGTATCCACCGGGTTTGACGTTATGTCTATAGAGACCCTCGTGTATTCGTCTCTTGAATCACCAAGCATTAACATAATGGCTTAGAATCCATGCACGCCGGTCAAAGACACCCAAACCCCTATCAAGGGGTAGCGGAAAATAGGTATCAAGTTCATGAGCTTGCAAAACTACTCGATGACGTGTTCGGCCGGGAAAACCAATTCGGCACGTTAGTCATTCGGAACAATCCATCAGGTCGATCAACTGTTAAGGGCATCTCTATTTGTCACGAGTATGCATTCTTCTACCAGAGAACAAATGCCGCCAGATTATCAATGTTGCCTCGTTCTGAGAAGCAGTTGGAACGCTTCAAATTGGAGATGGGGGAGCATGTCAACTGGCAGAATTTCCGTAAAGGTGGTGGGGCCGTTACTTACCGCATTGAGAGGCCGAAACAGTTCTATCCTCTGTATGTGCGTCCGACAGAGAAAACAATACGGGTTCCGGTATTGTCGTGGAATGTCTCCCAAAAGGAATGGAGCATCTTGGAACCCGCTCTTCCAGGGGAAATCGTTATCTGGCCGATCGACGAAAAGGGCAAAGAGCGCGTTTGGAGTCTTAACCATGAGTCCGCGATCGCTAACATGAAGGATCTTGAGGTCCGAATTGGTCAGGACGGGAGCACGCAAGTTTACCGCCGCCACAAACCCGCAGAGGGCGTTCTTCCACGTTCCTGGTGGGACAAGACCACCTATGCTGCACGCGAGTATGGGAGCGCCACCCTGACGAATCTGTTTGGTGAAGTCGACGCTTTCTCGTTTGCGAAGTCACCTTTTGCAGTGCAGGATTGTCTCTGGGTTGCAGGACTTGATGATGATACCGATAATCGGCATGGTTCACTGATGAACCTTTGTACCTTTACAATTGAATGAGTCGGGAAGGCGATTTCTGGTATGATTAGCAAGGTGTCAACCTACTACTCTAC
>JAJTXO010000252.1 GCA_021463315.1 Caldilineales bacterium
CCAGCGCCAGGGCATCCTGTTCCGTCCAATTGTCAGCGGCCTTGACGCCCACCACACCGAACTCGCCCTTGGTCAGCGTGCCGGTCTTGTCGAAGATCACCACGTCCAGATTGCGAGCCTCTTCCAGAGCCAGACGGTCCCGGACCAGGATGCCGTTGTTGGCGGCCAGGCCGGTGCTGATGGCCACCACCAGCGGGATCGCCAGACCCAGCGCGTGGGGGCAGGCGATGACCAGCACAGTAGCCACGCGTGTGACCACTTCTACGTTGAAGCCAGCGCCGATGGTCCAGGCGATGGCCGTCAGGAAGGCGGCGGCCAGCGCGATGTAAAACAGCCAGCCAGCGGCCCTGTCAGCCAGGATCTGGGTGCGGGATTTGCTCTGCTGAGCCTGTTCCACCAGGCGCATGATCCCGGCCAGGGTTGTCTGATCGCCGGTAGCGCCGACCCGGATGCGCAGGCTGCCGTCGCCATTGATCGTTCCTGCAATCGCTTTGTCCCCAGGCCGCTTCTTGACCGGCTTAGACTCGCCGGTGATCATGGCCTGGTTGACGTCGGACTCGCCCTCTTCCACCAGGCCATCGACCGGAATGCTGGCGCCGGGCCGCACCAGTACCAGATCGTCCGTGCCCAGGTCGCCGGTGGAGATGGTCTCGACGCGGCCATCCGGGCCGATGCGCTCGGCTTCGTCGGGCATCAGCCGGGCCAGTTCCTGCAAGGCGCCGGAGGCCTGGCGCACGCTGCGCATCTCCAGCCAGTGGCCCAGCAGCATGATGTCGATCAGCGTGACCAGCTCCCAGAAGAAGCCCCCCTGAGGATCGACCAACAGCGCGATCAGGCTATAGGCGTAGGCGACGATGATGGCCAGGGAAATCAGGGTCATCATCCCCGGCTGGCGGTTGCGCAGCTCGGGCCGGGCCATCTGCAGGAAAGGCAGGCCGCCGTAGAAGAACACGATCGTGGCGAACACCGGTCCAATCCACCGGCTGCCGGGGAACTCTGGCATGGTGAAACCAAACCAGCCCTGCAGCATGGGGCTGTAGAGCAACACCGGGATGCTCAAGAGCAGCGAGACCCAGAAGCGGTTGCGGAACATGAGCTCGTGGCCGCTGTGGTCGACCCCGTGGCCATCGTGGCCATCGTGGCCGGCCCCGCTCGTGGGCGCGCCGTGATCCATGGCATGGCCGGCGTGGGGATCGCTGTGGCCAGCGTGGATATCGTGGCTCTGTGTGTGACCGGTGTGGTTCACCGGCCTGTGATCGTGATCCATTTCCTTTACTGCACCGGCAAGATGACATCCTGGCGGAGGAGCAGGCCGTCTTCGTTGCGCACCTCCACTGTTACTTTCCATTCGCCGCTCATGGAGAAGGGCGCAAAAGTTGCGTAGCGTCCTTCTCCCTGTTCGATGGCCTCGCCCTGCATTACACCCATGCTGTGGCCGACCATGTCGGCGAGGATGTTGACGGTGGCCCCGGTCAGCGGCTGGCCGCCCGCGTCCAGGGCGTCGATAATTAGTTCAGTCTGCACGTTGCTGGTGGGTGGACTAGGGTTGGTGCTGAGGCTGATCTGCGGCTGGCCAGAGCCGGCCGGGGTCGGTGTGGCTGCCGGCGCGCAGGCGCTGATCAGGAGGACGGCAACCATCAGCACAGTGAAGATGAGAGACTTGAGTTGCATCACATTTCCTTCTATAGGCATTAGGTCTACCACGAGACGTAAGGTTGATTCCCAGCAAGCGCTGCAAAGCCCCTCTGAGGCGTTGCAGCGCTTGCTGCGGGCGAAGGGTGACCCTTCAACAGCAAGGCGAGCGCCAGCCTAACTTGCCAGAGCCATGATGACCATCTGGGCGTGCATGATCATGTGTTCGGCGTGCATGGGGTCGATATGCACACCCGCCTGTGCCTGTACCTGATTGACAAAAGCATTCAGCAGGTTGATCGCCACATCCGGTTGGCCGCGATCCAGGGCAGCTTGCGCGCCGTCGAGCTTTGCCTGCAACGCATTGGCAATGTCAGCGTTGGTGATATGTCCCATCTCCAGCGCGTGGTGGACGCAGTGCTGGAGCGACTCGACGGTGTTCATCTCATGAGCACACATGTGTTCTTCGCTGGCAAAGGCCGGCGCCGCCAAGGCGGCGGTGAGCAAGGCAAGAAGAAGAAAGACAGACAACATCCGATTACGCACAATAGACCTCCTTGTTGGTCCAGGTTTGATTGGGGTCGCAAGGTTGCGACCTATTTACGCTTCTACCTCGATCATCATCATCAGACCGCCTGGCTCCTCGCCGTCGTTGGTGGTGTGATGCGAGATGTGGCAGTGTAGCATCCATACGCCTGGCTCGGTGGCGACGAACTCGATGTCGTAGCGTTCGCCGGGAGCCACCGACACCGTATCCTTGGTCAGTTGTGCCCCCTCCGGCACAGGGTGGCCGTCGGTCGCCACAATCTTAAACGGCACACCGTGCAGGTGCATGGGATGGATGAACTGGCCTACGGCGACAAAGCGCAGCCTCACCTTGTCGCCTACCTTGACCTTAAGGGTCTCGGTGGCCGGAAACGCTTTGCCGTTGATGGTGAAGTAGTTCGGGTCCATGCCGCCCATGGGCATGGCGCCGAAGGTTTGGTTGTTGACAAAGCGCCACTCGTTGAGCACCAGCACCTGGTCCACGTCGGGCGGGTCCGCTTCAGGCGTCGCCGGGTCGATGATGAACGCCCCGTGCAGCCCAGCGCCGATCTGGATGTCTGGCTCGACGTGGCTGTGATACCAGTAGGTGCCAGCCGGCTTGGCCTCGAACTCGTAAACGAAGGTCTCACCGGGCGCAATCGGCGGCTGGGTCACATCCGGCACGCCGTCCATGGCGTTGGGCACCGCGATGCCGTGCCAGTGGATCGTGGTATCATCGGGTAGGTCGTTGCGCACGATGAAACGCACGCGGTCGCCCTCGGTGACGCGGATCAGCGGGCCGGGCACCATGCCGTTGTAGGTCCAGGCCACCTGTTCGACGCCATCCAGAAAGGTCCAGCGCACAGGCTGGGCAGTGATCTCGAAAACCTTAACGCCGTCTTCCTCACGATAGGGCAGAGGCTGGTTGCCTTGGCTCACCGTCGCTGCCGGAACGTCCTTGTCAGGCAGGGCAGCCATCATATGGGCCATGCCTGGTGAGATGGTGGGTGCAGTCATCATGCTGGGCATCGGCGTCGGGGCTGCCGCAAGAGCAGATTCTGCCTGCGGCGAGGATCCCGCCGCGCAGCCCGCCAAGGCCACTACCGTCACCACCAGCAAACCAAGCCACAGAAAATGTCGATTGATTTTTACCACCGTCGTTTCGCCTCCTACCATCTATCTCAGTTGCTCGCGCATCTCTTGGAACTCAGTTGTGGAAATTTCGCCCTGGGCATAGCGTCGCTTGAGGATCTCCTCGGGCGACGCCGGGACCTCGCTGCGGTCGCTGCCGTCCGGCGGCGACCAAGCTCGGGTCGTCTGCGGGAAAAGACGGCTGATCAGCCAGACGGCGCCGGCAATGATCAGCACCCAGAACAGAATCATGAAAATCAGGCCGAAGCCTCCAAAACCCATACCCATCATGGCCGGTTACCTCCTTTCGCACGAAACTGCGTGCTGCGGACGACTTGTTGACAGGCCCCAGTATAGTCCCCGATGTTGACAGATCAATGAAGCGAATATGACAGTTGTGTGAAGGCGTCGTAGAGGCGCCCGGCACTTGACCCCAAAGTGCCGGGCGCCTGTCAACGCTAGGACGTGAGAGGCAAGGTGAAGAAAAAGCTGCTGCCCTGGCCAGGGCCGGGGCTCTCTGCCCAAATGCGGCCGCCGTGAGCTTCCACCAGGTGTTTGCTGATGGTCAGGCCGATGCCGCTGCCGCCGCCGGCCCTTGAGCGCGATTTGTCCACCCGATAAAAGCGCTCGAAGACGTGGGGCAAATCGCCCCTGGCGATGCCGATGCCGTTGTCTGTGATGGCGACCAACACATGGTCATGCTGGCGGCTGGCCCGGACGACGACTGCGCCGCCCGGCGGCGTGTACTGCAAGGCGTTGCCCAGCAGGTTGAGCAGCACCTGCATGATGCGGCCTGGATCGACGAACACGGCGGGCAAGTCTGCACCCGCGGCGCTTGTCAAGCTGACGTCCTTGTCCTCGAACTGAGGCCCTAGCCGTTCGACCGCGGCGTCGATCAATGCAGAGATCGCGCTTCCTTGGCATTTGATCGGGATCTGGCCGGCTTCGGCCCGGCTCAGTTCCTCCAGGTCTTGCACCAGGCGCTGCAAACGCGCCGTCTCGCGCTGGGCGCTCAAAAAGGTAGCCGCTTCAGGCGCCACAACGCCATCGGTCAGGGCTTCCAGGGTGCTGCGGATGCTGCTTAACGGCGTGCGCAACTCGTGGGCGACGTTGCCGATCAGCTCCAGGCGGCGCTGCTCGGTCTGTTCCAGGGCCTCGGCCATGCGGTTGAAAGACATAGCCAGATCACCCAGTTCATCAGGGCTGATCGCCTGGACGCGTTGATGATAATCCCCGCCGGCGATGCGCCGGCTGGCCTGCGTCATGGCTTGCAGCGGCCCAATGATACGTCGGGTGGTGACGGCGCTGACGATCACGGCGGCAGCAATGCCGGCCAGCGTCGCCACCAGGATGACCTCGTTGACTGCGTCGTGGAAGCTGGCGTTCAGGTCTGGCGCCAGATCCGGCCCGCCGCGCAGCGCCGCTTCCATGTCGGCGATGTGGTGTTGGATGGCGGTTACCGCGTGGAAGTTGGCTGTCGCCGCCAGCACGACAAAAGCAACCGCAATGATCAGCAAATAGGAGATGAGAAGCTTCCATCCCAGGCTGCGGCGCAGCGCGTCCAGTAGCTTCATTGCGGCGTATCCTCGAAACGGTAGCCAGCCCCGCGCACGGTGACGATCAGCGCCGGCGCGTCGGGATCATCTTCGATTTTCTTGCGGATCCGGCCGATGTGGACGTCCACCACCCGCTCGTCGCCGTAGTAGTCGTAGCCCCAGACCTGCTCGATGATCTGTTCCCGGCTCAGGACGCTGCCGCGATGCCGGGCCAGCGCGTGCAGCAGGTCGAACTCGATGGCTGTCAGTTCCACCGGTTCGCCGTCCTTCCAGACCTGGCGCGCATCCACGTCGATGCGCAGGCGACGAAAAACCAGGACAGGCTCGCCGGGGCCGCTGCCCCGCCCGCGGCGCAGGATCGCCTTGACGCGGGCTGTCAGCTCGCGCGGGCTGAAGGGCTTGGTCAGGTAGTCGTCGGCGCCCACGGTCAGGCCGACGATCTTGTCGGTTTCATCGGCGCGTGCCGTCAACAGCAGCACGTAGACGTCGGACTCCTGGCGCAGTTGGCGCAGCACCTCCAGGCCGTCCAGGCCGGGCAGCATGATGTCCAGCACGATCAAGTCGGGCTGCAAGACGCGCGCCGCCTTCAGCCCGGCCAGCCCATCGGCCGCAGTGTGGACGGCATAGCCTTCCCGCTCCAGGTAGGCCCGGATGACTTCGCTGACCTTGGGTTCGTCTTCGACCACGAGAATCTTGCGGTTCATAGGGAGCAGTATAGCATGATGCAGAGAACTTGGGAAGCGATTGAGCGCTGAAGCGCCGGGCGCTTGATCGATCAAACACCCGGCGCTTTTGACTGGGCAGCCGCAAGCCAGCGACTTCACCCAATCATGCAGTTACCCAGTCACCCAGTCCCTCACTCATGTTCGCCGGTCATCTCGACAAAGTCGCCATGCCAGCTGTGATACCAAACCTGGCCCGTGGAACCGTTGACGCTGAGCATTCCGCTGATCTCGCCATCGGTCAGCGTGTGAATGGTGTAGTAGCCGTAGAAAGGCTCGGCCTCGTCGCCGGCCATCACGCCCGTCAGGTTTGCGTCCAGCCAATCCTGGGCCGCGACGATGGCTTCCCCAGAGCTGACAGCTACGTCGCCGCTGGGGAGACGGAAGCCGCCCATCATACCCCGACCCATCATACCCATGCCGCCCTGGACCATGTGGCCATACTTTGCGTTCCACATCATGTTCGGGCCGGGCTCTGGATGGACGGCGCCGCTAACGGGATCGATCAGCAGTTCCATGGCCCCAATGCCAGTGCTCGCTTCGTGAACTTCGACGTAGAA
Organism: Caldilineales bacterium; assembly: GCA_021463315.1. Lineage (GTDB taxonomy): Bacteria > Chloroflexota > Anaerolineae > JAAEKA01 > JAAEKA01 > JAAEKA01. Next base: position 6,127 of record JAJTXO010000252.1, read on the forward strand.
GTTGTTGCTGAACTGCATGATCTCGGCGATCTCC
>JAJTXO010000253.1 GCA_021463315.1 Caldilineales bacterium
GGGCCATCAGACCGCCGCGAGCCAGCTCAACGCTCAGAGGTTATTCGGTGTACCAGGTGTGGATTTCGTTGTAGATCGGGATGTCGAACATCAGCAGCGGCTGCTCAGAGAAGTGCTGAGCCAGGCCGACGATGCGGCTGTTGAAGCCCATGGGCCGCACATCGTACCACAGCCAGAGCTTGGGCAGCTCTTCGTTCAGGATGGTGCTGATCTCATGGTAGTAGGGGGCGCGGGCGTCGCGCTCGGCCACGGTCAGGCCCAGGTCGAACAGCTCGTCTACGCGCTCGTTGCAGTAGGTCATGGCGCGCTGGGTGCCACACTTGGTGATCAGGGCGCCCAGGGAGGGATCGAGGCCCTGGCCGTTGGCTGCATAGCCCGCCTGGAAGGTCTTATCGACCAGCGCCTGGTTGAAGCCAGCGCCGTCTACCAGTCGCGGCTCGATGTTGATGCCGACGGCCGCCAGGTAGGCCTGGATCGCCACGACGATGTCCTTGTTGACCTGGTCGTTGTAGTAGTAGAGGAAGTCGATCTTGCGACTGGAGTCCCAGCCCGCGGTCGCCAGCAGCTCAGCGGCCTTGGCGGGATCGTAGGCGTAGGGTTCCAGATCGGTCGGGCGCGCCCATTCCCCGGGGAACATGGTGTTGCTGATCTGGCCCAGGTTCAGGCGGATGGTCTCCATGATGGCGTCGCGGTCGATGGCGTACATCATGGCCTCGCGCACTTCCTGCTTGGCGAAGTCGGGGTCTTCCAGGTTGAGCATGATGAAGGTGGGCAGGCCGGCGTCCATGTTGCCCAGGACGGTCAGATGTGGCATAGCCTCGAAGCGCTGCACCTGGTCCAGCGGAATGCCGCCGCCTTCGTAGGGGGTGGCGTCCAGCTCGCCCGCTTCCAACGCGTTGAGGATCGCGGCGGTGTCGGCGTAGATCTGGAAGACGATCTTGTCCAGCTTGGGCTTGCCCAGGAAGTAGTTCTCGTTGGCCACGCCTTCGATGTACTGGTCATCGACGAACTTGGTCATCACGAAGGGGCCCGTGCCAACCATGTTCTTCCAGTAGCCGTTGGTGCGCAGTTGATCCGGCGCCACACTGCCCAGGATGTGCTCGGGCAGCATGCTGATGGAGATCTGCTGCAGGTCAACCCACAGCGGCGAGGGGCTGCTCAGCTCCACGCGCACGGTCATGTCGTCGATCTTGGTCACGCCGGCCAGCTCAGTGGCTGTGCCAGCCTGGAACTCCTCGTAGCCCTTGACCGCGGCCAGCTTGGATGCATAGGTCGAGCCGACGGCCGGGTTGGCGAAGATGTTGAAGGAAAACACCACGTCGTCGGCCGTGAAGGGCTCGCCGTCGTGCCAGGTGACGCCCTCGCGCAGGTGGAAGACGAAGGCCTGGGCGTCTTCGTCCATCTCCCAACTTTCGGCCAGCAGCGGCTCGACGCCGTCGGCTGTCCATTTGACCTGGGCCAGGCCCTGCAGGAAGGCCTCGTCGATGCGGCGGCCGCAGGTGGTCCACAGGGTGCCCACCGCGCAGCCGGCGCGCATGGGCGAACGGAAGACGCCGGCCGGGCCGGACGCAGAGGCGGCCGGGGCAGCGGTGGCTTCGGGGGCCGCGGGGGCCGCGGTGGCTTCAGGGGCTGCCGGCTGGGCGGCAGGAGCCTCGGTGGCTGCTGGCGCAGGCGTGGCGGCGGGGGTTCCGCAGCCGGCCAGCACCATGGCAACCAGTGCGACGATGGCAAGCAACTTGTAGATCTTCATGTCTCGCTCCTACAGAATGTGAGTCTTCGACCGGCCATGCCGGCGTGGTGAACACGAAAGCGGGTGAACAGACGTGGGTAATGACGTCTCAGAATACCAATTCTTCGGCCAGGTGGCAGGCGACCAGGTGATCTGTGCCGTTGTCGGTGGTCAACACCCGCAGCGCAGGCTCCTCTTGCCGGCAGATATCCTTGGCAAAGACGCAGCGGGGGTTGAAGCGGCAGCCAGCCGGCGGATTGGCGGGGCTGGGCACGTCCCCTTCCAGGATGATGCGCCGGCGCTCCCGCTCCAGCTTGGGATTGGGCACCGGCACGGCCGACATCAACGCCCGGGTGTAGGGATGCCGCGGCGTGTCGAAGACGCCATCGCGGCTGCCCAGCTCGACGATCTTGCCCAGGTACATCACGGCCACGCGGTCGCTGATGTAGCGCACCATGGAGAGATCGTGCGAGATCATCAGATAGGTCAGCCCGAGCTGCGCTTTGAGGTCGCCCATCAGGTTGACCACCTGCGCCTGGATCGACACATCCAGCGCGGAAATCGGCTCGTCGGCGACGATGAAGGCGGGCGAGGTGGCCAGGGCCCGGGCCAGGCCGATGCGCTGGCGCTGGCCGCCGGAGAACTCGTGCGGATAGCGGTTGATGAAGGCGGGGTTGAGGCCCACCAGGCGCAGCAGCTCCTGCACGCGGTCGGCCCGCTCGGCCGAAGAGCCGATCTGAAAGACGTTGAGCGGCTCGCCGATGATGCTGCCCACGGTCATGCGCGGGTTCAGGGAGGAATAGGGATCCTGAAAGACCATCATCATGTGGCGGCGCATGGCGCGCATCTGCTTTTCCGGCAGGGTCGTGACCTCCTGCCCCTGGAAGAGCACGCTGCCGGCCGTCGCTGCTTGCAGCTTCAGTAGCGCCAGGCCGGTGGTGGATTTGCCGCAGCCGCTCTCGCCCACCAGACCCAGCGTCTCGCCCTCGTACACGTCGAAGCTGACATCGTCCACCGCACGCACCGCGCCCACTTGTCGGCGCATCAGGCCGCGACGGATAGGAAAATGGACCTTCAGGTTCTTGACCTCAACCAGCGATCGAGGTGAGGCGGTTGCACCGTTGGCGCTGCTCATAGTTCTTCTCCGAAGTTGTGGATCTTGCGCAGTTCTTCGGCGCGCCAGCACGCCGAGGTATGCTGGGGGCCAACCACCTGCAGCGGCGGCACGCCTTGCAGGCAGCGATCGATGACGTAGGGGCAGCGCGGCGCGAAGGGGCAGGTGGTCGCCGGCACCCGCAGATCGGGGGGCATGCCCTCGATGGAGGCCAGCCGTTCCTGGCTGCGCTGGTCCAGGCTGGGGATGGCGTGCAGCAGGCCCATGGTGTAGGGATGCGCGGGCCGCTCGTAGAGGTCGTCCACCGGCGCCTGTTCGATGATGTAGCCGGAGTACATCACGATCACCTTGTCCACCATGCCCGCGACCAGCGCCAGGTTGTGGCTGATCCAGATGATCGCCGTGTTCATTTTCTCTTGCAGTTCCTTGACCAGCTCGACGATCTGCGCCTGGATGGTGACGTCCAGGGCGGTGGTGGGCTCGTCGGCGATCAGCAAGCTGGGCTCGCAGGCCAGCGCCATGGCGATCATGATGCGCTGCCGCTGGCCGCCGGAGAACTGGAAGGGATAGTCCTTCAGCCGGTCGGCGGCGTTGGGCAGGCCAACCAGCGAAAGCAGCTCGGCCGCGCGGGCCCGGGCCGCGGCCTTGTCCAGCCCCAGGTGGGCGCGCAGCGGCTCCATCAACTGCTGGCCCACCGAGAGCACGGGGTTGAGCGAGGTCATGGGGTCCTGGAACACCATGGCGATCTGGCTGCCGCGCACCTGGCGCATCTCGTCGGCCGAGAGCTTGAGCAGGTCGCGCTCTTTGAAGAGCACCTGGCCGCTTTCCACCCGGCCGGGAGGAAAACGGATCAGTCCCAGGATCGACATGACGCCAACGGATTTGCCGGAGCCGCTCTCGCCGACGATAGCCAGCGATTCGCCTTCATCCAACGTGTAGGAGATGCCGTTGACCGCGTGGATGGTGGCTCCTTCGGTGTAGAAGCGAGTGACCAGATCTTTGACTTCCAGCAGATGCGCCATTGCGTGCTTCCCTTGATTCAGTTGTTGGATGGGGTGGAGGGTTCGGCGGGGTGTGAGGGGACGCCCACCTGGCTGAGCTGGATCGCTCGGTCCATGCGGGCCTCCAGGCTGTGAAAGTGGTCGCGCATACTCTGGCTGGCCAGGGAGGCATCGCGGGTGCGGACAGCCGCCAGCAGTTCACGATGGGCCCTGACGGTGGCCGCAGGATCGCGATCGATCCCGATGGCCTGCGTCGCCAGAGCGTGATAGATCACCCAAAAGATATCGATCAGGTGGATCAGCGATTCGTTCTTCAGGGGGGCGTACAGGAGGTGATGGAAGCTGCGATCGTCGGTGGAGACATCCTCGCCGGCCAGCGCCTTGGCTTCCCAGTTGTCCAGCAAGGCGGCGATCTGGTCCAGCTCGGCGTTGCTGATCTGAACCGCAGCGTCGGCCACCGCGGCCACCTCCAGCCAGATGCGGATTCCCAACAGCTCGGCCGCCTTGGCGGGATCGAACACCAAGCCGTAGGAGAGCAGGTCGAACACCGAGTCGAAATTGAAGGCCCGCACCCGCACGCCGTCGCCGTGGCGCACCTCGACGATGCCCAGCGACTCCAGCGCCTTGATCGCCTCGCGCACCGAGCCGCGGCTGACGCCCAGATCGATGGCCAGTTGCCCTTCAGGGGGCAACAGATCGCCCGATTCGAGCTTGTTCTCGGTGATGTACTGCTTGATTTGATCCTGGATGACCCGGTTCAGCATGGGTCCACGGGGAAGTTTGTCCATGACAGGCGCTCAAGCGGTGCGGGTGATGGGTGAGGAATTGGTTAGATATCAGATATCCGATATCTGATGATAGGATATCACGATTTGGGCGATTTGTCAAGGGGTAAGAGGGGGAATTTTGCAGGGAGAATCGCGCGATAACACCTTGAAAATCCACCTTGACGTGACCGATTTTCAAGGTATAATGCGAGCATGATCCATCCACGACCCCAACTTCAGCAATCTGTTGCGCGCTCCCTGGCGCGGAGTCGGATCGTCGCCTTGATCGGGCCACGCCAGTGCGGCAAAACAACACTGGCCCGCGAGTTTGTTCCGGCCGACTCGCTGAACTACTTCGATCTGGAAGACCCGGTCAGCCTGGCCCGGCTCGATCAGCCCATGACTGCACTGCAAGGGCTGACCGGCCTGGTGGTGATCGACGAGGTGCAACGCCGCCCCAATCTCTTTCCTGTGCTGCGCGTGCTGTGCGACCGCACGCCGCTGCCGGCGCGTTTCTTGATCCTCGGCAGCGCCTCACCCGAGCTGTTGCGCCAGTCGTCGGAGACGCTGGCCGGGCGGTTGGAGATCATCCGCATGGCCGGTTTCAGCCTGGCCGAAGTTGGCGTCGATGCACAAGCTCAGCATTGGCTGCGTGGAGGCTTCCCCCTGTCCTTTCTGGCCGCATCGGACACCGACAGCCTGGCGTGGCGACGCAGCTTCGTGCAAACGTTTCTAGAGCGAGACCTGCCTCAGATGGGCTTCAACCTCCCTGCTGCTGCCATGTTTCGCTTCTGGAGTATGCTGACTCACTACCACGGCCAGGTTTGGAACGCCGCCGAAGTCGCCAGGAGTCTCGATCTCGGCGCGTCCACCGTGCGGCGCTACCTGGACTTGCTGGAAGGCGCCTTCATGATGCGCCAACTTCGGCCCTGGTTCGTCAACCTGCACAAGCGGCAAGTCAAATCTCCCAAGATCTATTTCCGGGACACCGGCATCCTGCATCAAATGCTGGGCATACGCGATGAACGTGACCTCTGGCTGCACCCAAGGAGCGGCGCCTCATGGGAAGGCTATGTGATCGAAGAGGTCATCAAGGCAGTGGCCCCTGACGAGGCGTACTTCTGGGCTACCCACGCTGGCGCGGAGCTTGACCTGTTACTGTTCGTAGACGGACGACGCCTGGGCGTCGAATGTAAACGCATGGACGCGCCGCAACTGACATCGTCGATGCGCGTCGCCCTGGAGGACCTGGCGCTGGATCACCTGGTCGTGTTCTATCCTGGCTCACGCCCGTATCCTCTGGCAGAGCGTGTGACCGTCCTTCCGTTGGCGTATATAGCGCAGGGAAGGCAGGCGCTGGCCGCAGTGGGCCAAGGGACCCTCTGAGCGAACCGCTGGTAGTCTGTAAGATCGGTGTTCGGCGCCCGGCACTATGACAGCGATTTGACCATTGTCCTCCTGATCCAGACCCCTACCCCCCCTTTGAACCGGGGTCGAGACTTCCGAAGTCTGCGCAGGTTTGTTCAAAACGAG
>JAJTXO010000254.1 GCA_021463315.1 Caldilineales bacterium
TCTCCGATCCGCGTCTTCTGCTAATCCGCGGTTCTCCGATCCGCGCTTCTCCGATCCGCGCTTCTCCGATCCGCGTCTTCTGCTGATCCGCGGTTCTCCGATCCGCGGTTCTCCGATCCGCGGTTCTCCGATCCGCGCTTCTCCGATCCGCGCCCTCTGTCTGCCCGGTGACCGCAACCCGGTTGACTTTTCCCTCCATGTGTGGCACCATAGCCATGATCATGGCTATGGTCACCAGCTCGTTACCACCGCACCGGAGGCGCCCGATGACGACGATTTCGAAAAGCAAGCTCAAGACTCACATGCTCCAGGTCTTCCGCCAGATCGAGCAAACGGGCGAGGAGGTGATCGTCACCGACAACAACCGTCCCGTGCTGCGGATTCTGCCGATCACGACCACCAAGAGCGTGAGCGAGGTGTTTGCCCCTTATCGCGGCCAGATGGTCTGGCATGAGGACCCTGACACGCCCACCAGCGACGAGTGGAGCGAGCTATAGATGGTCGTCCTGGACACTTCCGCCCTGCTTTTCTGGCTCTTTGCGCCGGAAAGACTGTCGGCCAACGCAGCCACAGCCATCGCAGCGGCCACGCAGATCGTAGTCAGCTCCATCTCAATCTGGGAAATCGGCATCAAGGTCCAACGCGGCAAGCTGGAAATCCCTCTGTCTCCCGAACTGTTGGTCGCCAAGCTCAACGAGACCCAGGGCGTGCGCATCGAGCCGGTCACTGATAAGACGTGGCTCCAGAACCTGGCGCTGACTTGGGACCACAAGGACCCGGCCGACCGCACCATCGTCGCTACGGCCGTCCTGCTCAACTGTCCGCTGGTCACCTCTGACTTCGAGATACGAGCGTTCTATTCCGTTGCCGGCTGGTAATCGCTCCCCCGCCCTTGAATTGATGGCAGGAGCAAGCGCACCAAGGGCAAGAGACCAGGCCGTTGCGAGAGAGCCTGGCCTCTTGCCCGTCCCACGCCAGAAGCCGGGCTTTTCCGAAAAAGCCCGGCTTCTGCCTGTCAACCTACGCGCGCCGGCGCAGCCCTGCCACGGCCAGCGGCGCCAGCAGCGCCAGCAGCCCGGCGGCCAGCGGCAGCGCGGCCGCGCCGGCCGCGGGGCTGGCCTGCACCCGGCCCACCGTCACCGCAGTCGGCGCCACGAAGTCCACGCTGACCGGCCCGTGCAGGGTGGTCGCGCCGCTCAGATCCACGTCCTCCAGCGTGTAGAAGTAGACCGAGCCGGCAGCCAGGCCGGCCTGGTCCTCCCACACATAGCTGAAGCCGCCCGTGCTGCCCGGCGATTGCGACGGGATCAAGGCCGCGTTGAGCTGCTGCCCCAGCGCGGCTGGATCCTTGCTGCGATAGAGGTTGAAGCCCGCGTTGCCCACCTCGCTCACCGTCTCCCAGCTCACCTGCACCGCGTTGTCCATCTGCTGGGCCGAGAAGGCGGCCAGGGCGACGGCAGCGGGAATGCTCTCAGTGATCTGGCACAGGTAGAGATCGAAGTTCTGCTCCAAGTCGAAGAGGGTCTGCGAGACCCCCAGGTTGGCTGTATAGTTTGGATCCTCGTTGTCGGGCGAATTCTTGCTGTACAGACACACCGGCCCTATGTTGGGGACGCCATTGATCGTCGTCGTCGCCCATTGCAGGCGGGGCGAACCGGCGTTGCCGCGAGCATAGAGCGGCGGATCGTCCACCGTCGCCGAGAGCTGATAGGTCTTATTGGGCGCGCCGCCGGCCGCGGGCAGGCGCAGCGCATAGACGTTGTTGCCCCGGAAGTCATCACTGACCGCAGCGTAGGTGATGTAGGCATACGCGGCGTCGCCTACCACCATCGCCGGGTGCTCCTCGGCTGTACGAACACCGGCCGGGTGCTGGTAGGTAGGATCCCAGGTCGGATTGGGCAACGTGCCTGCGGCAGAGCGGACGTAGTAGAGCTGCGCGGAGGGGTTGGCGGGGCCGACATAGCGATGCCACGTCACCCACAGCGCGTCGGTCGCGGCCACATAGCCGATGCCGGGCCGCGTCTCGACATCGGTGGTGGTGGCCACGGCGATATTCGCCACGCCCGCGCCGGCCCAGGCGTTGGTTGCGCCGTCCCACTGCTTCACATAGATGTTGCCGCTGCCCGCGCTGTTCTGATAGGCCATCCAGACCTGGTTGCGCGCCGTGTCCAGCGTCAACTGCCCCATGATGTGGGTCGCGTCGGTTCCGCTGGCGTCGGGCACGCCGGCCGCGACGCTCCAGGAGACGCCGTCGTTGATGGACTGGCTGGAGAAGATGCCGTCCGTGCCACCGGTGGCGTTGTCGTTCTTGCGCCAGGTGGCCAGAATCGTCCCGTCGTTGTCGTAGATCACATCAGGATAGGCGATGCGGTAGTTGCCGCCGGGGTAGGTGGAGAGCGTACGGATGCTTTGCCATGTGCCGCTGCAGCCGTTGCTCTGCGTCCAGGTGCGGGCATAGACACCCAGATTGGGCTGGAGCCACACGAAGGTGACGCTGCTGCCGTCCGCTTTGCCCGCGACCACCGGGCCGAAGTAGTTGGCCCCATTGCCGCTGTCCACCTGTCCCATGTCGGTCCAGGTGACGCCGCCATCGACCGAGCAGGAGCCCCACACCTTGCCGTCGGCGTTGAGATGGCTCTCCCCCGACAGGTAGGCGGCCCACAGCGTGCTGCCGCTGGCCCAGAAATCGGCCGTGACCTGCGGACCCGACGCCGACACCACCGACGCCTGGTTGGCCAGGTTGCTGCTGGCGACTACGTTGAGCGGAATCACCAGGGCGTCGCTGCGGTTGCCCGCGTTGGCCGAGGCCGCGGTCACCAGCACATCATAGGCGCCATCGACCACCGCGCCGCCCACGCTGACCACGGCGCTGATATCCTGGGCCGCTCCCGAGGCCAGGCCGATGGGGCTGGTCGGGCTAAAGGCCACGGCGATCCCCGACACGGCTGCGCCGGTCTTGTCAGTGACCGCGTAGGACAGGTTGATGCTATCGCTGAGACGACCCCAGTTGGTCAGACGGAGGGAGGTGATTGTCGCGCCGCCGGCCGCCACGTGTTCGGCCGCCTGGCTCAGCGGCTTAAGCGAGGGGAAGTAGTTGAGCGCAGTTCCGCCGTAGGTCTGGCCCGAGGAGCCGCCGCGCGCGTTGGCGCACGTGCCCACCGTGCCAGTGCAGGCGCGGGTCCAGGAGGGATTTGGGCCCAGCCCGCCGGAGGCGTAGAGTGCGAAGGGCTGCGTGCCGCTGCCGTGCGCCGCGTCGGTCACGCGAATGGTCCAGGTTCCGGTCGCCGGGGCCTGGAGGTAGACCGCCTCGGTGTTGTTCTTGGCGTCGTAGGCCCCACCTGTGACTGACCAGGCGCCGGTGAAGTTGTTGCCGCGGTACAGCGTTCCGCCGGGGCTGGTCACCAGCAGGTCCAGGTTGTTGACGATGTAGCTCTGCGATCCGGTCTGCGAGTCGGTCCAGGTCAGGGTGACCTTGAGCGGCTCGCTGGAATCGGCCACGTCCACCGTGTATTCGACGTAGTCGCCGGTGCTGTCCGTGCCCATGGTGGACTGGGTCGCGGCGTTGGTGATATTGGTGAAGTCGTCGAAGAAGAAGGAGCGCGGCGCGCGGGGTGTGACCGCCTGTTCCACATTGAAGAAGCCCCAGCCTTGCAGGTTGCGACCGCCGTAGAAAGCCTGACCGCTGGGAGGGCTGGTGAAGGCGTCGTAGCCATAGCCCATGTCCACCGCGCCGTTCACCAGCGCGGCCTTGAGCAGCGCCGCGCTGGGTGGGGTGGTGTTGCCCAGCCCCTGGATGTCCTGGAAGTACTGGCGCACCACCGTGGCCGCGCCAGCCACCTGCGGCGTGGACATGGAGGTGCCGCTGCTGTAGGCGTAGTCTGGCCGGCCGTCGTTGTCGCCGTCGCCGTCACCTCCGTCGACGCCGGCTGCATTGCCCCAGGCCACATGGCTCGTCGCCGCCACCTGGTTGGTGCGGGTGGAGAGGATATACGCGCCCGGCGCAACGATGTCCGGCTTGAAGCGGGTGTCGCCGCTGGTCGCGATGGGTCCGCGTGCGCTGAAGTAGACCAGCAGGCTGGCGCTATCCGCGTATCCCCCCTTGTCCGCGCGGTGGTTCTGCGCCGCGCCCACGGAGATGATGTTCTTGGCGTTGCCCGGCTGGGCGACCTGGCTGGTGGCCGGCCCGGTGTTGCCGGCCGCCACCACGATCAAGTAATCCTGCTTGGTCCACATCACGTTGTCGGCGGTGTAGGAGTTGCCGCCGTAGGTGAAGGTGGCATTGCCCCATGAGTTGCTGGCGCTGCGCGCCGGACTGCTGGCGTAGCTGTACAGCGTGTTCCAATCGTTGGGCACCTGGATGCAAAGGCCGCCGTTCCCGGAGAGCGAACGGATCACCCGGAGGTTGGCCTCGGGCGCCTGGCCGGCGCCCCAGGCGTAGTCGAAGACAGGATCGGCCGCGGTCGCCTGCGAGGTCAGCCCGCGCTGGGCCAGCGCGTTGTAGCCGTTGCCCACGATAGAGCCGGCCGTGTGCGTGCCGTGCCCATCGGTGTCAGTGGAGACGCAACCGCCCTGGAGTAAGCTGCAAACCCAGTTGCTGCAGTAGCTGCTGGCCGCCACAGACAGCACGCGGCTGGTAGATGTCGCGTTGGTGTAGTCGTAGAAATCCTCAATGGTGGGGCTGGTGGCGCCGTTGTCCAGGCCGGTGTCCACCAGTCCGGCGGTCTGCCCCTTGCCCATCAGGTCTTGCAGCAGACCATTGCGGCCCTGCTTCCACACGTCCCAGGTGTGCGAAGTCTGCACCCCCTTGTCGTTGAAGAGCACGGGCGGGTCATAGCCCTCCACCCGGTAGACCCCAGGCGCGGCTGCCAGCGCGGGCAGCAGATCGGGTGAAGCCAAGAGCTGAACCACCGGCGGCGCAGCCGACTCGACGCCCAGGATCGACGCGCCGGCCTCCTCCAGGCCAGCCTGCAGGCTGGCCTGGTCGATATCGTCCGGGAAGCCGCGCACCACCAGCACCATCCGGCCCTCCACCATCTGCGCCTTGGCCAGATCCTCGGCGGACGCCAGCCGGTAGGCCGGGTGGTACGGGCCAACCCACTGCACCGCATGGCTGGCCTGCACCTTGCCCAGCAGCGCCGGATCCATCTTGACGATGGCGGTGAAGCTGGGGTGGTAGCCGAGGAAGGTGACGCCTAGCGCCTCCAGGCTCTCAACCCACTCCTGCTTGACCGGGGCATAGAATTGGAGGAGGAAATAGGGGTCGTCGGACGTCGAACGCAGGCCAGCCGGGATAGCTGGCTCGCCCTGCTGCGTGTTCCACAGCCATCCGTTGAGCGAGATAACGGTTCGTTCAGGCAGCAGATCCATGACGTTGGCCGGAGGCAACGCTGCGAGCTGCGGGGCGGTCACCTGCGCCAGGACAAAGGAGCCGTAGTCCTCCAGAATGTTCAGGCTCGCCGGCAGTCGCGGCCCGTCGAGCTTGCTGAGAAGGACCAGTTGGCCGCCGGCCGGAGTGGTCGGTGCGGTCGACGTGGCGCGGGCGCTGGCCAGCGGCGCCACCAGCAGAGCGATCAGCAGAGCGATCGTTATCGCCTGGGTCAGATGCGCAAAGCGCTTGTTCATTGTTCTTTCCTTTCGTCGAAGTCGTCAATGTGTGGCGATTGCCGAGGTGTCGGCGCTCGGGTTGGAATACAATCAACAGCTACTGTAGACGGCGCGCCGTGGCGAGGCCCGCCTTTCAACGTCTGATCTGCGTCGAAACCCACCGGTCTATCTGTGCTGTGTCACCTGCCTTTCTCTGCTTGTGCTGCAGCGCTTCAGCCACAGGCGCGGACTGTTAGCTTCGCCGTCTGCGAAGCTGCGTTGGGGGATAGCTTGAGCGCGGACCGGCAGTGGAAAGCCGGCGCCTGAGGTGAGGAAAGCCCCGGCGAGGAGCACCGGCGAAGCGACTTGATCACGGGAGATGCGCCGCTGAGTTTACCACAGGCGGCACAAAGACCCAAAACAAGTAACCACTGGTCCCCGGACGTCCACAGTGGCGGCCGCGAAGACGCGAACCGGGGCGAAGCCTCCGATCCCCATTGAGAACCGCGGATTGGCAGACGGCGCGGATCAGAGGCGCGGATCAGAGGAGGGCGCCGCGG
>JAJTXO010000255.1 GCA_021463315.1 Caldilineales bacterium
ACCCTCTCACCCTCTCGCCTTGTCTACTTGTCTCCTTGTCTACTTGTCTACCCGTCTACCAATCTACCAATCTACCAATCTACCAATCTACCAATCTACCAATCTACCAATCTACCTCCCCCCCCATCCTCATGTTCGAACTCACCTTCCTCGGCACATCCGCTTCGGCGCCTACGATCGAGCGCGGGCTCTCTTCGGCTGTGGTCATGCACCGCGAACACCGCTTCATGATCGACTGCGGCGAGGGCGCCCAGCGCCAACTGCTCAAATCGGGCCTGGGCTTCAAGCGCCTGGACCGCATCCTGTTGACCCACGGCCATCTGGATCACATCCTGGGGCTGGGCGGGCTGATCTCCACCTTCGGCCGCTGGGAAATGATCCCCGACATCGACATCTACGCCGGCCGCGCGGCCTTGCGCCGGGTGGCCGACCTGATGACCGTGGTCTTCGGAACCGTGGACAACCTGCCCATGAAGGTGCATCTGCACGAGCTGAGCCCCGGCGTGCTGATGGAAGACGAGCACTTTCAACTGCGCGTCTTCCCGGTCACCCACCGCGGCCCCGGCTGTTTCGGCTTCTCCTTTGTGGAGCGCGACCGGCGTCCCTTTCTGGCCGAGCGCGCCGAGGCGCTGGGCGTGCCGGCCGGGCCGATCCGCCGCGATCTGGTGCAGGGCCGGCCGGTGACGCTGCCCGATGGCCGGCTGATCACGCCCGACGAGGTGTTGGGGCCAGTGCAGCCGGGCGCCAAGCTGGTCTTCGTGGGCGACGCGGGACGCACCGACAATCTGTTGGATGAGGTGGCCAACGCCACTGCGCTGGTGATCGAAGCGACCTACCTGCAAGAAGAGTCTGAGATGGCGCGCAAGTTCGGCCATCTGACCGCCGCGCGCGCGGCGCAGTTGGCCGCCGAGGCCGGCGTAGAGGCGTTGATTCTCAATCACATCTCCCGGCGCTATGCCGTGCGCCAGGTGCTGGACGAGGCGCGCCAACATTTCGACAACGTCTTCGTGGCCAGGGATTTCGACCGCTATCGCGTGGTCAAGCAGGAACCGGTGCAATTGGTGGACGAACAGGGCAATCCTATGCAGCACCGGCCGCGGCGCCAGGGCGGCGAGCAGGCCGCGCAGTAACCGTTTCCCCGGTCAATTTGCCGCTCGCCACGCCCCGTGGTATACTCTCCCTTCGAGCGCGCTTGGCGCGCTATTATTACGCACGCTGCTCGTGGCCAGGCTGATTGCCCGGCTCAGGCCGACTGCGTGCCCGGTGTAACACGGCGCCGGGTAAGCCGGTCTTTGACGAGAGCGGACGAAAAACGCACCTGTAAGGAGGCAACAAACACCGTGACAGTAGTCAAAATGAAGGATCTGTTGGAGGCGGGCGTTCACTTTGGACACCGCACCCGCCGCTGGCACCCGCGCATGAAGCCGTACCTCTTCACCGAGCGCAACGGCATCCACATCATCGACCTGCAGCAGACCATGTCGCAGATCGAAGCGGCCTACCAGCGCACCCGCACCGTGGTCGCCGCCGGCGGCAGCGTGCTCTTCGTTGGCACCAAGAAACAGGCTCAGCAGAGCATTCAGGAAGCGGCCGACGCGGGAACCATGCCCTACGTCAACCATCGCTGGCTGGGCGGCACGCTGACCAACTTCTCCACCATCCGTCAGCGGGTGGACTTTATGATCAAGCTGGAGCAACAGCGCGAGCGGGGCGACTTCGATCGGCTGACCAAGAAAGAGGCCCTGGACAAGGAGCGCCTGATCGCCAAGCTGGAGACGCGATTGGGCGGCCTGCGCGAGATGCGCCGCCTGCCCGACCTGGTGTTTATCACCGACGTTTGTCGGGAGGACATCGCGGTGCAGGAGTGCAACAAGCTCAACATCCCGATCATCGCCATGGTGGACACCAACTGCGATCCTGAACCCATCTCGCTGGTGATCCCGGCCAACGACGACGCGATTCGCGCCATCAAACTGATCGCCGGCGTGATCGCCCAGGCGGCCAGCGAAGGCCAGATGATGCGCGAGATCGTCGCCGCCGAAGAGGAAGTGGAGTACCGCGGCGGCCGCGGGGAAGAGGTCAAGGATCCAGCGGACTTCCTGGGACCCTCCACCCTGGCCAAGCTGGCGCGCGGCTTCGAGGATGACGAAGAGGGCGCACCGTTCGAAGAGTTCGATGCGGGCGATGACAACATCCTCACCGGCCTGGACCTGAGCGATTTCGTGATCGAAGAGGACGAAGAAGCTGCCCCGGCCTAAGCTGGGCGCACAAAAGAAAGCCGGCGGCGGGCGTTTGCCAGCGCACTGCGCTGGGCCAAGCGCTCGCCGCCGATGCTCGCAAAGTTTCTATTGCAAATTGTAGGAGAACGACCTTGGCTATCTCAGCAGAAATGATCAAAGAGCTGCGCGCCCAAACCGGCGCCGGCGTGCTCGATTGCAAAAAAGCGTTGGAAGAGACCAGCGGCGACTTCGACAAGGCGGCCGATCGCCTGCGCCAAAAGGGGCTGGCCGCGGCCGCCAAGAAGGCCGAGCGCGCGGCCCACGAGGGGCTGGTCGGCACCTACGTGCATACCGGCTCCAAGGTGGCGGGGATGGTGGAAGTCAACTGCGAGACCGACTTCGTAGCCCGCACTGACGCCTTCCAGACCCTGGTCAGAGATCTGGCCATGCAGGTGGTGGCTGCCCGCCCAACCTACGTGAGCCGTGCAGACATCCCGGCCGACGTTCTGGCCGCCAAACAGGCCGAATTCATGGCCGAAATGGCCGACTCCGGCAAGCCCGCGGACATGCTACAGCGCATCGTCGAAGGCAAAGCGGACAAGTTCTTCCAGGAAACGCTGCTTTTGGAGCAGCCCTTCATCAAGGACCCGTCCGTGACCATCAACGACCTGATTACCCAGACCATTGCCAAGCTGGGCGAGAACATCAAGGTGCGCCGCTTTGCCCGCCTTGAAGTAGGCGAAGACAGCGGACAGGCCGCCTGAGCCGCAGCCCGCCTCCCAGCGCTGGGGCATCGCTCACCCTCCCACTGAAACATGCAACGTGAGGCGAACGATCTTACAGGTCACGCAGCACGTTGCACGTTTCACCCCTCACAAACTCCCATGACATACCCCAAATACAGGCGAGTTCTTCTCAAGATCGGCGGCGAATCCCTGGCCGGCAAATCTGGCTACGGCATTGACCCGGAGCGCGCGGCCGAGTTGGCCAACAAGGTCGCGCAGGTGCAAAGCCTGGGGGTCGAGGTGGCGGTCGTGCTGGGCGCAGGCAACCTCTGGCGCGGCAAGATCGGCCTGCAGTCGGGCATGGAGCGCGCCACGGCCGACCACATGGGCATGCTGGCTACGGTGATGAATGCGCTGGCGCTGCAAGACGCGCTGGAACGCATCGGCGTGACCACCCGCGTGCAGACCTCCATCGAGATGAAATCGGTGGCCGAGCCGTACATCCGCCTGCGCGCCATTCGCCACCTGGAAAAGGGGCGTGTGGTGATCGTCGGCGCGGGCACCGGCAACCCCTATTTCACCACCGACACCGCCGCCGCGCTGCGCGCCATGGAGATCGGCGCCGACGCGCTGATCAAGGCCACCAAGGTGGATGCCGTCTACGCGGCCGACCCGCTGACCAACCCCGACGCGCAGCGCTTCGAGTTCCTGGCCTACATCGACGCGCTCAACATGCGGGTGGGCGTGCTGGACAGCACCGCCATCACCCTGTGCATGGAAAACAACATGCCCATTTTCGTGGTGGACCTGTGGCAGCCCAACGTCATGGAGGCGGTGGTGCTGGGCGAGCGCGTCGGCACCGTGATCGCCGATCCCAAGACCTGGTCCAACGTGGCCTCAACGCCAGCCGCCGCGCGCGCTTGATTGTCACCGCGCTGCCGCAGCGGCCGGCTGTCTCAGCCGGCCGCTGGCTCAATCTCATTGCACCCAGGGAGTAGCTCATGGTAGATGAAATCCTGCTGGACACCGAAGATCGCATGGAAAAGACCATCAGCGCCTTGAAAAACGACCTGAAGCCGATTCGCACAGGCCGCGCGAGCCCGGCGCTGGTGGAGCATATTTCCGTCGAGTATTACGGCATGCCCACTGGCATGAACCAGTTGGCGACCATCAGCATCCCGGAGCCCCGGCTGATCACCATCAAGCCCTTCAGCGCGGGCGACATCGGCGTGATCCAGAAGGCGATCCTGAAGTCTGACCTGGGCATCACGCCCACCAACGATGGCAAGATCATTCGCCTGGTGGTGCCGCCGCTCACCGAGGAACGCCGCCGCAGCCTGGCCAGGCAGGTGCATCTGCGCGTGGAAGAAGCGCGCGTCTCCGCACGCAACATCCGGCGCGATGCCAACGAGCTGCTGAAGGACGCGGAAAAGGACAAGGCCATCTCGGAAGATGACATGTACGCGGCGCGCGACGAAGTGCAGCAACTGCTCGATACGGCGATCAAACAGATCGAAGCCATCGGCGTCGCCAAGGAAGCCGAGATTATGGAAGTCTAGCGTGGATGGCCGCGTCCCGGCCGCCCGCGCCGACCATTGAGCCGGCCATGCCATCAGAAGCGCAGACGCCCCCCCCACCACCGCTGGCCAAGCTGAGCGGGTCCTTCGACCTCACCGGCTTGCGCATTCCCCACCATGTGGCGATCATCATGGATGGCAATGGCCGTTGGGCGCAACAGCGCGGCCAGCCCCGCTTCATGGGCCACCGCGCCGGCACCGCCAACATTCGCCGTGTGCTGGAGGCCTCCGCGCTCTTCGGCATCAAGGTCCTGACCATCTACGCCTTTTCGACCGAGAACTGGGCCCGCCCGCCGGCCGAAGTGCGCACCCTGATGCAGCTCCTCAGCCGCTCGCTCAACGAACAACTGGGCGATCTGCACGCCAACGGGGTGCAGATCCGCCACAGCGGCAGCCTGGTCGGCATCTCCGACACCCTGCGCCGCCAAATCCTCGCGGCGCTGGAGCTGACCCGCAACAACACGCGCATCGTGCTGAACGTGGCCTTCAACTACGGCGGCCGGGCTGAGATCATCGACGCGGTGCAGCGTCTGATGGCCGACCACGTGCCAGCCGAGCAGGTCAGCGAAGACCTGTTCAGCGAGTACCTCTACACCCATGGCCTGCCCGACCCCGATCTGATCGTCCGCACCGGCGGCGAGTACCGGCTGAGCAATTTTCTGATCTGGCAGGCAGCCTACGCCGAGTACTACGCCACCCCCACCTACTGGCCCGATTTCGACGAAGGGGAACTCTACCGCGCCATCGTGACCTACAGCGAGCGCGACCGCCGCTTTGGCAAGGTGAAAGTGGGCTGACATGCTGCGCACGCGAGTGATCAGCGCAGCCGTTCTGCTTGTCATCGTCTCGATTCCGGCCGCGCTGGGCGGCTGGCCCTTTCTGGCGTTGGTGGCTGTGATGGCCGGCCTGGCCAGTTGGGAATATGTCCGGTTGCTGCGGCTGGGCGGCCATCAGCCCAGCATGGCGCTGACCATCCTTTTCAGCGTGCTGTTCGTCGCGCAGGCGCAGTGGCCCGATCGGCTCCCGCTGGACCTGCTGCTGGCCGCGGTCGTCATCGGCTTCCTTCTGCTGGCGCTCTGGCACAAGAGCCCACAGCCGATCACCGACTGGGCCCTGTCGCTGGCCGGCGTGCTCTATCTGGGCTGGCTGCTGAGCTATCTGGTGCGGCTGCGCGGCCAGCCCCAGGGGCTATCCTGGCTGCTGGTGGCCGCGCTGCTGGTGTGGACGGCCGACGTCAGCGCCTACTTTGCTGGCCGCGCCTTTGGCCGCCATCGCTGGTGGCCCCGCCACAGCCCCAAGAAATCGTGGGAAGGCTATCTGGCCGGCGCGCTGATCACCACCCTGGTCGGCGCGCTGACGGGCCACTACCTGGTGGGCCTGGCCTGGATCGAAGGGCTGGCCCTGGGCTTGCTGGTCGGGCTGATCGCCCCGCTGGGCGACCTGGCCGAGTCGATGCTCAAACGCCAGGTGGGCGCCAAAGACTCCAGCGCCCTGATCCCCGGCCACGGCGGCGTGCTGGACCGCATCGATACGCTGCTGGTGGCCGTTCCCATCGTCTTCTACTGGTCTATCTTCGTCCTTCACCGCTCCCTCTAGCC
>JAJTXO010000256.1 GCA_021463315.1 Caldilineales bacterium
GCACCAGGGCGGGATCGGCCGGGGCCGCGGGCGGAGCCTGGGCCGCGGCGGCCGCGGCCGGCAGCAGCACGAGCGCGAGAGCGGCGAAGCGGTGCCGCATCGACCTACGTCCCGTACAGCCGGTCCCCGAAGTCGCCGAGGCCGGGCAGGATGTACTTGCGGTCGTTGAGCTGGCGGTCGAGCGCGGCGGTGTAGATGCGGGCGTCGGGGAACGCGGCGGCAAGGAACTGACTGGCGCGGCCGGAGCAGCGGGCCGGCCGGGTCGGGCGGGCGGCGTAGCCGGCCGGCTGGGAGCAGGGGCCGGCTTGACAGGCGACGCAGGCATTGGCTTGACGGGCGCCGCGGGCCGCGCCGGCTCGGCCTGGCTCCTGCCCGGGCTGGCTGGCCGCGGCTCAGCCCCTGGCGCGACCATGGCCGCGCCGCGGGGCCGGTCATCCTGTTCTGCCGGCGGCGAGGCCGGCTGAGGCGCGGCAGCCGCTGGGCGATCAGGCGCGGGCGGCGCATCCCATTGGCCGGCCAGGGCGAACATGCCCTCGATGGCGGCCTTGCGCGCGGCCGCGCCCGTCAGGTTGGCGTAGCCCTCCAGTTGGGCCACGATCTGCCCGACCAGCGCCTGCTGGCCGTCCAGCGTCACCTCTTTGAGCGCGTCGCCCTGCCAGCGTTCCGCCAGCCGTCCAAAGCCGCCGATGACGGCCTTGTTGCGATAGCCCAGCTGTTGCTCCTGCTTGAGCATCTTCTTGAGTCGTTCGATTGCGTCGCTCATCGTCGCCCCTTAGCTAACGGCTTCCAGCACCACCACGCCGATGGCGTCGGGCCCCAGATGGACGGCCAACGAAGGATTGCAGCTCAACAGCGTGAACGGATGGCCGGGATAAGCCAGCTCCAGCCGCTCCAGCAGCGCCTGCTGCTCCTTGACAAAGCCATTCTGCAGCACCGCGGCCTTCTGAAGGCGGCCAAACTCTGACACGTAGTCGAAGAGCTTATCGACTCCCTGTTGCGCCGTGCGCACCTTTTCCAACGGGATGATCTCGCCGTCCTCGATCTGCAAGAGCGGCATGATGTTCAACATGCTGCCCAGAAAGGCCTGCGCCGGGCTGATGCGTCCCTCACGCTCCAGATAGGGCAGATGCTTGACCAGGAAGAAGAGGTAGATGTGCGGCATCAGGCCGCGCACCAGGCGGATGCAGTCCTCCAGGTTGTGGCCGGCAGCCGCGGCCACGGCCGCGGTCTGCACCAGATAGCCCAGCCCGACGGTGGTGGCGAAGCTGTCCAGCACCTCGATGGTGCAGCGTCCCAGGTACATGCGCCGCGCCATACGCGCGTTCTGCACGGTATCGCTCAGATGGCTGGAGATGTGCAGCGACAAGATCTGATCTGTCTGCTTCAACAGCCGGCCGTACAGATCGACGAAATTCTCCACCGATGGCCCCGCGGCCCGCGGCAAGAAGTCCCCCTTCGCCTCCTTCAGCAGCCGGGTATAGTCGGCTGGCGTCAGATCCACCCCTTCCTTGAATGCGCCCTGCGGCAGATAGATGGTGTGGGGCAGGACATTGACGTTCAGACTCTGGGCGAGACGAGGTGAGAGATAGGCGTTGCTGTCGGTAACAATGGCAACACGAGCCACGCGATGCTCCTGGTTCGGTAACAGTGGCCAGCGCCAGGCGCTGGCGGCGATTCAGAGAGGCGCGCTGGGGCCAAGCACCCAGCACGCAGACAAAACAATCACTCTACAGAGAGGATGTAGTGATAGTGCGGCTGATCGCCCGCGATCACCTCAAGCTCCTGCTCTGGATAGAGGGCGGCAATCTGCGCGCCCAGCGCCTGCCCGGTGCGGGCGTCGATCTGGTCGCCGTAGTAGACGGTGATGATCTCAGCGTCGCCAGCCCGCATCTGGGCCAACAGATCGAAAACCACCTCCTCGGGCGAGGCGCCAACCGCGGTCAGCCGGTCGTTCAGCAGGCCGATCACGTCGCCCACCTGGACCACCAACCCGTCGATCTCGGCCGCGCGCACGGCTTGAGTGACTTCACCGGTGTCGATGCTCGCCAGCGCGCTGGTCATGGCTGCGGTGTTTTCGGCCAGGCTGGCTTGCAGATTGAAAGCCAACAAGGCGCTGATGCCCTGCGGCGCGGTGCGGCTGGGGACGACCTCGACCCGTTTGCCGCGACGCGTCGCCTCCTCGGCCGCGCCGCGCGCGGCCATGAGGATGTTGCTGTTGTTGGGCAGCAAGATCACCTCGTCCATGGGCAGGGCATCCACCGCGTCGAGCAATTCCTGGATGCTGGGATTCATGGTCTGGCCGCCAGAGACGACGCTGCCGACGCCCAGACTCTCGAACACATCGGCCAATCCGGGGCCAGGCGCCACGGCCACCACGCCGATGGGACCGAGGTGCTCCACCGACGGCCGGGGCAGGCCGGGCGCGGTGCTCAGATCATCCTTGACGTCGTCGGGCGTCTGGCCGGCCGCGGCCATGGCGTCCATGTTCTCCACCACCACGTCGGTGATGAAACCCTGCTTGACGGCAAAAGCCAGCGGCGCGCTGGGGTCGAAGACGTGGACATGCACCTTGACCATGGTGGCGCTGCCCTCCACCAACGCAAAATCGCCGTTTTCGATCATCCAACGACGAATCCCGTCCACCTGGAGATCGGTCCCCCACAGCAGGAACTGGACGTCGAAGCCATAGCGGATGGGGGGCAGGTTGTAGGGGTCCAGCGCGGCGCTGGAAAGAGGGGCGGCCGCAGGGCTCTCGGTCGGCTGCGGCATCGCCTCGCCGTTCAGGCCGCGCTGCATCCCTTCCAGAATATAGAACAGCCCTTTGCCGCCCGAATCGACCACGCCGGCCTTGGCCAGTACAGGCAACAGGGTGGGGGTTTGCTCGACCGCGTCGCTGGCCGCCTGTACGGTGTGCGCCAACACGAAGGCGATGCTGTCTCCCACGGCCGCGGCCCGCTGGGCCGCGTCGGCTGCCTGGCGGATCACCGTCAGAATCGTACCCTCCACCGGCTTGACCACTCCTTTGTAGGCGGTGTCCGAGCCGTGGCGCAGCCCATGGGCCAGATCGGCGGCCGTGATGGTGGGCTTGTGACGAAAGGCGTGGGCCATGCCGCGCAGAATCTGCGAAAGGATCACGCCCGAGTTGCCGCGCGCGCCCATCAACGCACCCTGGGCCACCGCCTGAGCCACGCGGCTGGCATCTTGCTCGTCGCTCTGGTCGATCTCGCGCCAGGCTGCCCGCATGGTCATGAACATATTGGTGCCGGTGTCGCCATCGGGCACAGGGAAGACGTTGAGCGCGTTGACCAGCTCCTTGTGGCGGTCCAGCCAGGCATAGCCCGCGGCGATCATCGTCTTCAGGTCGCCGCCGCCGATTTGCTGAAAATGGCCGTTGCTGGCCGGCATGGAGGAGAGGCTGCGCGCCGCGGCGGCATCGGGCCACGCGCTGGCGCTGTCAGGGCGCAAAAGGGTGTCGCTCAAGGTTCGGGTCTCGTCAGGGGGTAGATGGGGCTGGGCGGGCAGGTCGGCCCCTGCCGGAGCGTCGCAGAAAGACCGGCCCGAGTGAGAGTGCGCGCGGGCGCACTGGTCTAGACCAACGGGGGTGGATCGCTGACGCGCAGCCCCTGCACATGGACATTGACAGCCTGCACGGGAAGGCCGGCGGTCTCAGCCAGGGTGAAGTAGACACGCCGCATCACGCCAGACGCGACTTCGCTGATGGGCATGCCATACTCCACGACCACGTAGATATCGGCGACAACGCCCTCCGCGCCCTCGCTGATCTCGACTCCTTTGCGGCTGCCGCGCTGCAAGGAGCCGGCCAGTTCATCCAGCCGGCTGCGGCTGCTCATGCCGACAACGCCGTAGCATTCCTTGACCGCCTCAGCTACCAAGGACGCAATGGCCGTCTGGGATACCGCGATTCGACCGAATTTATCGTCACGTACAGTCATCGCACGCAGTCCACGTGTCAGTTTGCAGAATGACAGGAGCTATGCTACTATAGCCGCTGTTCATGCCGGGATTGCACCCCGTGGCGTTGCGCTTCGGGGTTTTCATTTGCTAACGAGGTGTCACCATGTCCAAATGCAAGATCTGCGGTCGTGGGCCACAGTTTGGACACAATGTCAGCCACTCCATGCGCCATACCAAGCGCCGTTGGAACATCAACATCCAGCGGGCCCGCCTGGCAGTCGATGGCAAACAGCAGAGCGTGGCCGTGTGTACCAGGTGTCTCAAGACCCTCAGCAAGGCCCAGTAAACGGAGCCGGTAGCCAAGAGCTATCGGCTCTTGCTTTTCAGGCTGTGTTCGTTGTTCTGGCAGCAGCGGCTATTGTACTGTCGATCCGTTCTTTTGGCAAGGTCTTATTGTCAACAAACTGCGGAAGCTGCCATCCTGATCAACTTTTCACGTTGTGCTAAGCTGTAGTTAATGTCAGCCAGATAAACTGGCGCCTGATGAGGTCGCTTTGGCGTCCAGCGCTTGATCTCGATCTTCGTCGGTTGTTCGCATGGCCGCAACCGCGTCGGGCGCCAAGACGCAGAAACCAACCTTCAGACGACTACAGCCGCCACACAGGGCGGTCGGCAACGTTCTTCAGGAGCTATCATCTCAGAAAACGGAGTCGAGACTTCGGAAGTCCTCCCCCTCTATCGAGATGCTATTTCAGGAGCAATAAAACGTGGATACAAAACAACGTGGACCTGTCTTGGTGTTTGCTGCGCTGCTGGGCGTGGCATTTCTGTGCCTCTGCCTGGTAGTCACGGCTGTGGGCATGAGTCGCCTGGTAGCGGCTGTCGCTCGCGTTGACCAGGGCGGCCCGACGACGGAACTGTCGCTGCCGATGGGCATCCCGGTGGCGGCGCCGCAACAACCGACGGGGTCCGACGGCGCCAGCCAGCCCGCGCAAACCGTCATCGAAATCGATCCCAGCAGCGACGTAGAGCCCCAGATTCTGAACGCGGTCTATCAGAAAGTCAACCCCTCGGTGGTGAAAATTCTCAGCCTGGGCGTGGTTCCCGCGGCGACTGAGAGCCAAGACCTGCTGCCGCAGGGCCAGGGATCCGGCTTTGTCTGGGACAGCGCGGGCCACATCGTCACCAACGCCCACGTGGTGGAAGGCACGGACACCGTGCAGGTGATCTTCGCCGACGACCGCACGGCCACCGGTCAGGTGTTGGGCGCCGATGCCTTCAGCGATCTGGCCGTCATCAAGATCGACCCCACCGGGCTGGACCTGCAGCCGGTGGAGCTGGGCAACATCGACGAGCTGCAGGTGGGCGATCGGGCCATTGCCATCGGCGCGCCCTTCGACTTCGCTGGTTCGATGACGGTGGGCACGGTGAGCGGCCTGGGACGCAGCATCCGCTCGCTGGACGCGCGCTATACCATCCCTGAGGTGATCCAGACCGATGCGCCCATCAATCCGGGCAACTCGGGCGGCCCGCTGTTGGACGCGGCCGGCCGCGTCATCGGCATCAACGCCCAGATTCGCAGCGACGACGGCGTGCGCGCCAACTCAGGCGTGGGCTTTGCCATTCCGATCTACATCGCCCAGCGGGTGATTCCGGCGCTGATCGAGCAGGGCGCGTACACGCATCCCTTCCTGGGCGTTTCCGGCCAGACCTTCTCACCGGAATGGGCCAGCGCGCTGGGCTTTCCGGTGGACGTGCGCGGCGCCTACGTCAGCGAGGCTATGGCTGGTGGGCCGGCCGGCAACGCAGGGCTGCGCGGGGCCGAGCGTGACACCGAGATCGTGACCGGCGTCAACGTCATGACCGGCGAGCCGTACTATTTGCAGGCTGGCGGCGACCTGATCATCGCTATCAACGACCAGCCGGTGGCGAAGTTCGACGATCTGCTGGTCTATCTGTTCCGCAATGCGTCAGTGGGCGACAAGGTTCAGTTGACTGTACTGCGCGCCGACGGCGGTCAGCAGACTATCTCCGTCCAGCTAGGCGCACGCCCCACACAGTAGACACACCAGGCGGCAGGCCGGCCTTCCCAGATCGACCGGCGTCGAATGCTTTGGGTGTATCATCTCAATAGATTGGGGAAGACTTCGGAAGTCTCGACCCC
>JAJTXO010000257.1 GCA_021463315.1 Caldilineales bacterium
GGAACTCAGAGGAACTTGGGGGAACTTGGGGGAACTCAGGGGAACTTGGGGGAACTTGGGGGAACTCAGAGGAACTTGGGGGAACTTGGGGGAACTCAGGGGAACTTGGGGGAACTTGGGGGAACTCAGAGGAACTCGCTGTCAAGCTCCTCCGAGCTCCTCCGAGCTCCTCCCAGTTCCTCTCAGTTCCTCCCAGTTCCTCCCAGTTCCTCTCCCCTCCTCCTCGACTGGCAGCCGCTGATGGAGGCGCTTGTGCATGACTTGCGGGCTGGCGTCTCTTCGGGTATGATGGCCGCGCGCTTCCACAACGCGCTGGTGGACGGCATCGTGCGCGTGGCCGAGGCCGTGGGCCAGCCGCAGGTGGCGTTGAGCGGCGGCTGTTTCCAGAACCGCCTGCTGCTGGAGCGCAGCGCGCGCCGGCTGCGCCGGGCCGGCTTCGATCTCCTGCTGCACCGGCAGGTCCCCCCCAACGACGGCGGCATCAGCCTGGGGCAGGTTGCTGTGGCGGCCGCGCGGGCCGGTAAACGGTAATCCGATCAGAAGTCAGAAGTCAGAAGTCAGAAGTCAGAAGTCAGAAGTCAGAAGTCAGAAGTCAGAAGTCAAAAGTCGGAAGTCAGAGGTCAGAGGTCACCGCTTACCGATCACCGATCACCGATCACCGATCACCTCCGAAAGGACCCACCATGTGCCTTGGCGTTCCTGGTAAAGTGATTGACGTTTACAGCGATGCGTTGGGCATCGCCATGGGAAGAGTCAGCTTCAGCGGCATTGTCAAAGAGGTGTGTTTGGCATACACACCTGAGGCTGAGACCGGCCAGTACGTGGTCGTCCACGCCGGCTTTGCCATCAGTCTGGTGGACGAAGAGGAGGCCATGGAGGTCTTCAAGATGCTGGAGCAGATGGACGAGCTGGCGGAGTTGGACATTCCACAGCCAGCCTGACACGGGCGCCAGCGGTATCAGCCCATAGGACCTGGCAACACGATCTCGGAGGACCAGATGAATGTTCGGTACGTACTCAGTGGCTACGTCGAAGAGGCGATGAGTCAGGCTGTGTATGACAAGCTCGAAGATGGAATGTTCGCCGGTCGAATTCCCGCATGTATCGGGGTCGTGGCCTTCGGGAATACCCTGAGGGAATGCGAACAGGAGTTGAGATCAACCCTTGAAGATTGGATTCTGGTTGGATTGAAGCTGAAGCACCCCTTGCCCATCGTTGCGGACATCGACCTGAATCGAGAGCCGATCTATGAGCCGGTTGTCGCCCTGTAAGCGGCGCGATTTCATTGTGCGTCTGCGGTTGATTGGTTTCGAAAGACCGTTTTCTGTCACGCGTCATCAGTTCATGGTGTACGACCAACGCCGGCTTACCGTGCCATCTAACCCGGAATACTCGGTTCCACAGCTCAGAATGCTATTGCGCGAAGCTGCCGAGATCATGGGTCGTGAAATCACTGTCGACGAATGGAACGAACTTTGATCGTTAGCGTCGGTGAATTGTGAGGAGATAATCTTCGTGCGTTTTGTTGATGAGTACCGCGACGAGGCCGCCGCCCAGAGATTCCTGCACGCGATCGCTGAGCTGGTCACCCGGCCCTGGACGATCATGGAGATCTGCGGCGGGCAGACGCATACGTTGATCCGGTCGGGCATCGACGCCTTGCTGCCCCAGCAGGTGACGCTGGTGCATGGCCCCGGCTGCCCGGTGTGCGTCACCCCGCTGGAGCTGATCGACAGGGCCATTGCCATCGCCCGCCGGCCAGAGGTGATCATGACCTCCTTCGGCGACATGCTGCGCGTGCCTGGCTCCAGCATCGACCTGCTGGGGGTCAAGGCGGCCGGCGCGGACGTGCGCATGGTCTACTCGCCGCTGGACGCGGTCAAGCTGGCGCAGAAGTATCCTGACCGGCAGGTGGTCTTCTTTGCGGTAGGCTTCGAGACCACCGCGCCCGGCAACGCCATGGCCGTCTGGCAGGCGCGGCAGTTGGGCCTTGCCAACTTCTCGATCCTCTGTTCGCACGTGCTGGTGCCGCCGGCCATGGAGGCGATCCTGGGCTCGCCCGACAGCCTGGTGCAGGGCTTTCTGGCCGCCGGCCACGTCTGCGCGGTGATGGGCTACTGGGAGTATGAGCCCATCGCCCTGCACTACCGCACCCCCATCGTCGTCACCGGCTTCGAGCCGCTGGACCTGCTACACGGCATCTACATGACGCTGCGCCAGTTGGAAGAGGGCCGTTGGGACGTGGAGAACCAATACGCGCGGGCGGTGACGCGCGAGGGCAACCAACCAGCCCAGCGCCTGCTCAGCCAGGTCTTCGAGGTAGTCGATCGCCCGTGGCGCGGCATCGGCCTGATCCCCCACAGCGGCTACCGTCTGCGGCCTGAGTTCGCCCCCTTCGACGCCGAGCTGCGCTTCGACGTGGGCGCCATCAGCGCGCAGGAATCGCCGCTGTGCATCGCCGGCCAGATCATGCAGGGCCTCAAGAAGCCGCACCACTGCGCCGCCTTCGGCACGCTCTGTACTCCCGAACGCCCGCTGGGCGCGCCCATGGTTTCGTCGGAAGGGGCGTGCGCGGCGTATTACCAGTTTCAGCGTAATGCGTAACGAGTAATGCGTAGCCCGGAATCGCGGGGGGCGTGTGTGGTGATGTTGGGTTGCGGTCAGCGAGTAACCCGTAACTCGGAACACGTAACCCGGAATCGCGCACAGCAGCACTCAATTCCGGGTTACGCATTACGTGTTACGCATTACGAACACAGTAGCACTCAATTCCGGGTTACGAATTACGAGTTACGCATCATGCCCCATCCCCTCGCCAACCTCTCCTGCCCCATCCCCATCAACGACTATCCCACCATCACCCTGGCCCACGGCGGCGGCGGGCGGCTGTCGCAGATGCTGGTCGAGCGCATGCTGCTGCCGGCCTTCAACAATCCGCAGTTGGCCAGTCTGCACGACGGCGCACTGCTGGAGGTGAACGGCGCGCGGCTGGCCTTCAGCACCGATTCTTTCGTGGTCAGCCCGCTCTTCTTTCCGGGCGGCGACATCGGCTCGCTGGCCGTGCATGGCACCGTCAACGACCTGGCCATGTGCGGCGCGCAGCCGCTGGCGCTGTCGGCCGGCTTCATCCTGGAGGAGGGGTTGCCTATGGAGGATCTGTGGCGGGTGGTGCAGTCGATGCAGGCCGCGGCGCAGCAGGTGGGCGTGCCCATCGTCACCGGCGACACCAAGGTGGTGGACCGCGGCCAGGGGGACGGCATCTACATCAACACCTCGGGCATCGGCGTCATCCCCCCCGGCGTGCAGATCGATCCGCGGGCCGCGCGGCCGGGCGACCTGGTGTTGCTCAGCGGCGCGCTGGCCGTGCATGGCATCGCGATCATGTCGGTGCGCGAGGGACTGGCCTTCGAGACCGAGCTGCGCAGCGACTCGGCCCCGCTGCACCGCATGACAGCCGCCATGCTGGCCGCCGGCGGCCAGCATGTGCATGTGCTGCGCGATCCGACGCGCGGCGGCGTGGCCAGCGCGCTGAACGAGATCGCCAAGTCGGCGCAGGTGGGGATGCGGCTGCACGAGGCGCGCATCCCCGTGCCCGACGCGGTGCGCGGCGCCTGCGAGATTCTGGGGCTGGATCCGCTCTACGTGGCCAACGAGGGCAAGTGCCTGGCCATCGTCGCGCCCGAAGCGGCCGAGGCGGTGCTGGCCGCCATGCAGGCCGATCCGCTGGGCCGGGAGGCGACGGTCATCGGCGAGGTGGTGGCCGAGCATCCCGGCCGCGTCATGCTGCGCAGCCGCATCGGCGGCACGCGCGTGGTGGACATGCTCAGCGGCGAGCAGTTGCCGCGCATTTGCTGACCCCCCGCAGGATGCACAGTAAGCGCCCGGGGATCAACAGGAGCAAGCTGCTTCCTTCATAGTTTCGGCAGCGTGATTCCCACCTGCCCCTGGTACTTGCCCTTCTTGTCCGCGTAGGACATCTCCGGCGGGTCGCCCTCGAAGAAGAGCACCTGGGCGATGCCCTCGTTGGCGTAGACCTTGGCCGGCAGCGGGGTGGTGTTGGAGATCTCCAGCGTAACGTAACCCTCCCACTCCGGTTCGAAAGGAGTCACGTTCACCACGAGGCCGCAGCGCGCGTAGGAGCTTTTCCCCAAACACACCGTAATGACGTTGCGGGGAATGCGGAAATACTCCACGGTCTTGGCCAGGATGAAGGAGTTGGGCGGGATGACGCAGACCGCGCCGTGATAGTCAACCATGGAGCGCGCGTCGAAGTTCTTGGGATCGACCACGGTCAGGTCGCCCAGGCCAGGGGTGAAGATACGAAACTCGTCGGCGATGCGGATGTCGTAGCCGTAGCTGCTCAGCCCGTAGGAGATGACGCCGTCGCGCACCTGGCTGTCGACAAAGGGCTCGATCATGCCGTGTTCCAGCGCCATTTTGCGAATCCAGTGGTCGGGTTTGATGGACATGGGGGCTCCTGGGAGGGGTAGAGTGGTAGATTGGTAGATTGGTAGAGTGGTAGATTGGTAGAGTGGTAGAGTGGTGAATGGGTGGAGGGGTGCGCTGGTGGGACGGACGAGGTTAGACGACGCGCGGGACGCGGGCGAGGATCTCGGCTACGACCTCGTAGCTGATGGTGCCCAGCCGCTCGGCCACCTGCTCCACGGTGATCTCGGCCGCGCCTTGCCGGCCGATCAGCGTCACTTCGTCGCCCTGGCGCACGTCGGGGATATCGGTCACGTCCAGCAGGGTCTGGTCCATGGTCACGCGGCCGATGATCGGTGCAGCTTGGCCGCGCACCAGCACATGGCCCCAGTGCGCCGGCCCGCGGCGAAAGCCGTCGGCATAGCCGACAGGCGCTACGGCCACCTTCGTCGCGCGCAACGTCACGAAGGTGTTGCCATAGCTGACCGGCGCGCCGGCCGGCAGCGTCTTGACCTGCGCCACCTGGGTTTTCCAGCTCAGCACCGGCCGAAAGCCCGCGGGCAGCGGTGTGTCGGGCGACGGCGCCAGGCCATACAGCGCGATGCCGGGCCGCACCATGGCGAAGCGGCTCTCCGGCCAGTTGAGCATCGCCGCCGAGTTGGCAGCATGCACCAGCGGGATGGTCACGCCCCGCGCGTCCAGCTCGGCCAGCACGCGGCGAAAGGCAGCCAGTTGCGCCCTGGTGTGGGCGCGGTGCTCCGGCGCCGCGCTGTCAGCCACCGAGAAATGGGTGAAGATGCCCTCCACCGCCAGGCCGGGCAGCGCCATGAGCTCCGCTATGAAGGGCGCCACGTCGTCGGGCAGCAGCCCCAGCCGTGCCATGCCGGTGTCCACCTTGACGTGGACGCGCGCCGGCCGGTTCAGATCAGCCGCGGCGCGGCTCAGCGCGCGCGCCACGTCCAGATCGTAGACCGTGGCGATCACGTCCTGGCGCACGGTGTCGCGCGCCTGCCAGGCGGGTGTATAGCCCAGCGCCAGAATCGGCGCGTCGATGGCGGCCCGGCGCAGCGTCACCGCCTCGGCCAGGCAGGCCACGGCCAGCATGTTGGCCCCGTTGTTGAGCGCAGTGCGGGCCACGCTGGCCGCGCCATGGCCGTAGCCGTCGGCCTTGAGCACCGCGCAGATCGCCACCTCGGGGCCGACGATCTGTTGCGCCCGCCGCACGTTGCCGGCCAACGCCTCCAGGTCGATCTCTGTCCAGGTGGGCCGGTCCTGGGTCAGCGGCCGCACCTGCAGCCAGCCGGCCGACTGGCGCTCCAGCAGCTCGCCGGCCCGCTCCGGCTCGGCCAGCAGCGCGGCCACGATGCGCTCCATGCGCGCGGGGCGGTCGGCCTTGAAGAGGATGACGGGGGGAGGGGCAGTTTGGTAGATCGGTAGATTGGTAGATTGGTCAACGCGTCGATCAGCTCTGCCACCCACCAAATCCTCGACAAAACGCACGATATCGGCGTCGGTGTAGGCGCGGAAGATGCGTTGGCGGGGCATGCCCGCGTCCTGCGCGCCGTTGGCGATCTCCTGGGCGCGCTGGCCCTTGACCAGCAGCCAATCGGCTGCG
>JAJTXO010000258.1 GCA_021463315.1 Caldilineales bacterium
CGGAGCTTGCTTTAGCATGCTTCGGCTATGTCAGACGCCGATTTCAATCGGCGGCGATTTCAATCGGCGGCGACTCTCGCCTCAATAAGCCGCCGCTAGGAACCGGCCGGCTGCGCCCACGGCCAGCCCACCACTGCCCAATCGCCTTCGGGCCAGATATCCGCGGCCTCGCGCTGAGGCGGGCTGTCCTCTGCCGCGAACTGCATCAGATAGAGCCTGGCGTAGAGACCGCCCTGGGCCAGCAGCTCGTCGTGGGAGCCGACTTCGACGATGCGGCCGCGGTCCATCACTACCACCCGATGCGCGGCCTGGATGGTGCTCAGGCGGTGAGCGATGATCAGGGTGGTGCGGTCGACCATCAGGCGCTCCAGCGCGGCCTGCACGAAGCGTTCCGATTCGTTGTCCAGCGAGCTGGTGGCCTCGTCCAGCAGCAGGATGGCGGGGTCCTTGAGGATGGCGCGGGCGATGGCGACCCGCTGGCGTTGGCCGCCGCTCAGGTTCGTTCCCCGTTCGCCGACCGGGGTGTCGTAGCCCTGCGGCAGCGCCAGAATGAAGTCGTGGGCATAGGCAGCCTGGGCCGCGGCCACGATCTCCTCCTCCGTGGCGTTCAGCCGGCCATAGCGGATATTCTCGCGCACCGAGCCGCCGAAGAGCAGCGTCTCCTGCGGCACCAGGCCGATCTGGCTGCGCAGGCTATGCTCGGTTGCCGTGCGCAGGTCGATGCCGTCGATGCGGATGTGGCCTTGGTCAGGGTCGTAGAAGCGGGGGATCAGGTTGCACAGGGTGGTCTTGCCTGCGCCGCTGGGGCCGACCAGCGCCACGATCTCGCCGGGCGCGATCTCCAGCGAGATATCGCTCAACACCAGGCCATCGCCGTCGGCAGTGGCCGGCGTCAGGTTGCTGGTGTAGCCAAAGGAGACGTTCTCGAAGCTGATACGGCCCTCGATCGGCGGCATAGGCTGGGCATCGGGCGCCTCCACCACGGTCGGCTCGGTGTCCATGATCTCGAAGACGCGGGCGATGGCGCCGGTGGCCGCGCGCAGCTCGGCATACAGCCCGGCCAGGTTGCCCATGCCGGCCGCGATCAAGAAGCCGTAGATCAGGAAGCTGGTCATCATGCCGACGCTCATGGTCCCCGCGATCACCTGGCGGCCGCCGAACCAGAGGATGGCCGTCAGCGAGCCGAAGCCCAGCAGCAGCATCAGGCTGCCAAAGCCGGCGCGCGCGGCGATCAGCCGCAGGGCAGTGGTCAGGGTCAAGGTCAGCGCGCCCTGATAGCGCTGGTTCTCGAAGGGCTCGCGGCCAAAGCCCTTGACGGTGCGAATGCCGCTCAGCCCTTCCTCCACCGTGACCGTGGCTGCGGCCAATTGATCCTGCACGCGCTTGGCCAGCCGCTCCAGTGGCCGGCCAAAGAGAAAGGCGACGCCGATCAGGGCGGGCACCAGCAGCAGGATGAACAGCGTCAGACCAGGGTTGAGGGTGAAGACGATCACCACGGAGCCGACCAGCGAGATGATCGAACTAAGCAGGGTGGTGATGTTGGTGGTCAGCATCGCCCGCACCAAAGTCACGTCGTTGGACAGCCGTGAGAGCAGCTCGCCCACCCGGTGTTGGCTGTAGTAGGCCAGGCTGAGCGTCAGCAGGCGCTGGTAGAGCCCCGTGCGCAGGTCGTAGACGATGCGTTCGCCGATCACCCCCATGAAGTAGATCTGTACGAAGCCGGCCACGGCCATGACGCCGAACAGCCCCACCAGCAGCAGCGTAAAGCGGTTGAGCTGTGTCTGGTTGCCTTGCTCCAGCACATTGCCGATGGTCTGGCCGATCAGCATGGGAAAGGCCAGGCTGGCCGCGCTGCTGATGGTCAGGGCTGCCAGTGCAATGGCCAGTTTGCCTCGATGCGGACGCAGGTAGCCCAGCAGCCGCCGCCATGGCACCTGGCGGCTGGCGCGGATTGGTTCGAGCGCGCTGTGCATCAGCGGCTCCAGCCCCATTGTGCGGCCACGGCTGTGGGATCGAGCGCGGGGCGCGCTTGCCGCGCGGGCTGAGCATAGGATGGTGTGGCGTTCAACGCCCAGAGGAGCAACAGCGACGCCAGCAGCGCCAGGCTGAAAGCAACGGGTCGGTGGGGCACGAGAACCTCCGCGCCGGCAGGCGCCCAGAATGATGCCCGCATTATACGTGACACAGGACAGGCCGCCAACTGGCTGGCGCGCCAGGAAGGTTGCGGACCTTCCAAAGTTGGCCACCTGGAGCTCCCGCCAAAATCTGGCGTTTGTACTTGACTTTTCCCCAGCCGGGCGCTATAATGCGCGCTGCTTCACAACCCATTCGACGATGGCCGGCGCCCCGGGGACGCCGTCCTTTGCGCCTCTCTCGCCAGGACGGCGAGCGTGTGCTTGACAGAAAGGAGTCGTGCATGGCAAGCGCAATTGCCTCCATCTGGCAAGGCATCACCTACCGCGGCAAGGACGGGCATTACGCCTGGATGCTGCACCGGGCAGGCGGCCTTGGCATCGTGCTGTTCCTCTTCCTCCACATCCTGGATATCTTTTTGGTCGGGGTGGGCGAAGAGATCTTCGAGTTCTTCCTCTTCATCTACCACTCGGCCCCAGCCAAGGTCTTCGTGATGGCGCTGCTGTTCGGCGTGTTCTTTCATGCTTTCAACGGCGTGCGCATCATCCTGGTCGATTTCTGGCCCGAGAAGTTCTCCAACCTGAAGATGCAGCGCACGCTGTTTCGCATCGTGGTGCTGGCGACGCTGATCTTCTTCATCCCCACGGCCATCATCACGGTGGCCCCCATCTTCGGCGTCGATCTGTCGCTGAGCCAGTTGGTGGGAGGGTGAGCGCCATGTCAGCTATTTCTCGTCTCAAATACGGCAGTCCCAACCGCTTCGAGGCCTTCTCCTGGTATTTCATGCGCGTCAGCGGCGCGGTGTTGCTGCTGGTGGCCGTGCTGCATCTGCTGATCATGCATGTCTGGTACGGCGTGGACGCGATCGACTACCGCTTTGTGGTTGGCCGCTGGGCCAGCCCTCTGGTTCAGGTCTACGATCTGGCGTTGCTGCTCTTCGCCATCACCCACGGCGTCAACGGCACCCGCTGGGTGATCGACGACTACATCCACAGCCGCGGCTGGAATCTGACCCTCAAGTCTCTCCTCTACGTGCTGACGGTGATCTTCATCCTGATGGGCGCGACGGTGATCTTCACCTTCGACCCCAGCACCTCCCAGTCTGCCCTGAACGCTGTGGCTGCGGCGTTCACCCGCTAGAAAGGCGCTCAACCATGAACTACCACAAGTTCGATGCAGTCATCATCGGCGCCGGCGGCGCTGGCCTGATGGCCGCGCTGTATGCCTCCAAGAGCGCCAACGTGGCCGTGGTCAGCAAGCTCTATCCCACCCGCTCGCACACCGGCGCGGCCCAGGGCGGCATCGGCGCGGCGCTGGGTAACCTGGAGGAGGACCACTGGGAGTGGCACGCCTTCGACACGGTCAAGGGGGGCGACTACCTGGTGGACCAGGACGCGGCCGACATCATGTGCAAGGACGCGGTGGATATCGTGTTGGAGTTGGAGCACATGGGCCTGCCCTTCGACCGCACCGCGGATGGCAAGATCTCGCAGCGGCCCTTCGGCGGCCACACCAACAACGTCACCAAACAGCCGGTGCGCCGCGCGGCCCACGCGGCCGACCGCACCGGCCATATGATCCTGCAGACGCTCTATCAGCAATGCATCAAGCAGGATGTGCAGTTCTTCGATGAGTACCAGTTCATGGACTTGCTGATCAGCGAGGGCCGCGTGGCCGGCATCGTGGCCTATCACATCGACAGCGGTGAGCTGCACGTCTTTCATGCCAAGGCGGTTTTCTTCGCCACCGGCGGCTGGGGCCGGCTGTGGAACATCACCTCCAACGCCCATTCGCTGACCGGCGACGCGCCGGCCGTGCTGCTGCGCAAGGGCTACCCGCTGGAGGACATGGAGTTCTTCCAGTTCCACCCCACCGGCATCTACAAGATGGGCATTCTGATCACCGAGGGGGTGCGCGGCGAGGGCGGCGTGCTGATCAACGGCAAGGGCGAGCGCTTCATGCTCAAATACGCGCCGACCATCAAGGACCTGGCCAGCCGCGACGTGATCTCGCGCGCCATCTATCTGGAGATCGCCGAGGGCCGCGGCGTCAACGGCCAGGACTATGTCTACCTGGACGTGCGGCCAGAGGTGGTCAACAAGTATCTGGCTGAGGATGGCAAGACCAACCCCGACGGCAGCCCGCGGCGCATCACCGCGGCCGACATCGAGAAGAAGCTGCCCGACATCGCCGACTTCTGCCGCACCTACCTGGACGTGGATCCGATCAAGCAGCCGATGCCGATCCAGCCCACGGCGCACTACGCCATGGGCGGCATCCCGACCGATGTGGATGGCCGCATCCTGGTGGATGCCAGCAACACGCCGCTGCCGGGCGGCTTCGCGGCCGGTGAGGTGGCCTGCGTCAGCGTGCATGGCGCCAACCGCCTGGGCACCAACTCACTGGTGGACCTGGTGGTGTTCGGCAAACGGGGCGGCATCGCCATGGCTGAGTACTGCAACCAGGTGGAGCTGCCGCCGCTGCCGGAGAATCCGACGGCCGGCGTGCAGGCCGAGCTTGCCCAGTTGATGGCCAACACCCAGGGCGTTCCGGCCGCCAAGCTGCGCAAGGCGATGCAGGAAGTGATGATGATGAATGTGGGCGTCTTCCGCACCGACCAGTTGCTGAGCGAGGCGCTGGAGAAGGTGCGCGAGCTGCGAAAGCAATTCGCCCATGTCTACGTCTCGGACCGCGGCAAGCGCTTCAACACCGATCTGCTGGAGACCTGGGAGCTGCACAACATGCTGGACCTGGCCGAGGTCACCGTGCTGGCGGCGCTGAACCGCACTGAGAGCCGCGGCGGCCACGCGCGGGACGACTACCCGCAGCGCGACGATGTCAACTGGCTCAAGCACAGCTTCATCTGGCAGGATGGCGACAACTATCGCTTCGGCTACAAGCCGGTCACCATCGGCCGCTACCAGCCGCAGGCACGCGTCTACTAGGAGGTTGAATCCATGCGAGTTACATTGAAGATCAAGCGTTTCAACCCGGAGCAGGACGAGAAGCAGCACTGGGAAGAGTACCAGGTGGACGTGGAGCCCAGCGATCAGTTGCTGGATGCGCTGAACAAGATCAAGTGGTACGGCGACGGCACGCTGACCTACCGCCGTTCCTGCGCCCATGGCGTCTGCGGCTCGGACGCGATGGTGGTCAACGGTCGCAACCGACTGGCCTGCAAAGTGCTGATGAAGGAGCTGGGCAACAAGGTGACGGTGGAGCCGATTCGCGGTCTGCCGGTGATCAAGGACATGGTGGTGGACATGGAGCCCTTCTTCGCCCGGTACCGCGCCATCAAGCCCTATCTGATCAACGACAACCAGCCGCCCGCGGACCGCGAGCGTCTGCAGAGCGTCGAGGACCGCGAGCGTTTCGACGACACCACCAAGTGCATTCTCTGCGCCTGCTGCACCACATCCTGCCCATCGTTCTGGGCCAACGGCGAGTACGTCGGCCCGGCCGCGATCGTCCAGGCCCATCGCTTCATCTTCGACAGCCGCGATATGGCGCTGCACGAGCGGCTGGAGATCATGAACGACACCATGGGGGTCTGGCGTTGCCGCACGGTGTTCAACTGCGTCGAGTGCTGCCCCAGGGAGATCGACATCACCAAGGCCATCGGCGAGGTGAAGAAGGCGATCCTCGAGGGCGGCGTCGGCGGGTAGAACCGCGGATCAGCAGGCGGCGCGGATCAGAATGTCTGATGTGCGCCTGATCTCGGCCAATGCTAAAGCGCAGATCGGTCTATCCGGTCTGCGCTTTGTCATGCCGCGCGCAACCAAGCCGCCGCAGCACTCCCCCTCCGCTCCGCGCCTTCTGCCCATCCGCAGCACTCCCCCTCCGCTCCGCGCCTTCTGCCAATCCGCGGTTCTCCCCTCCGCGCCTCCTGCCAA
>JAJTXO010000259.1 GCA_021463315.1 Caldilineales bacterium
TCACCGATCACCGATCACCGACAGGACCACGTATAGTGTCGATACGCAAAATCGTTCTGATCCAGCCCAGGCGCGATGGGCGCTATCTGGGCAAAGGCACCAGCCAACCCTATACCTTGATGCGCCTGGCATCGCTGGTTCCGCAGGAGATTCCCGTGGAGATCTGGGACGAGGATCTGATGGATCTACCGATCTCCACCCTCGGCCCGCAGGACCTGGTGGGCATCAGCGCCAAGACGCTGCTGATCGACCGCGCCCAGGCCATCGCGCGGCGCATCCAGAAGCAGGGCGCCACCGTGGTCATGGGCGGCGCTCACACCACATTGGTGCCCGACGAGGTGGCGCAATGGGCCGATGTGATCGCGGTGGGCGAAGGCTATTACACCTGGCCGCAGATCATCCAGGACTTCGAGCGTGGAACCCTGCAGCCGGCCTATGTGGACGAGAGCTGGGCTCCGCTGGATTCGGGGGTGGCCTTGCTGCAAGACCGGGTGCTGCGCCAGATCGACGAACACAAAAACTACTGGACCCCCTACCTGGAGATCACCCGCGGCTGCCCGCGCAACTGCACTTTCTGCACCGCGATCCGCGTCTCAGGCCGCAAGATGCGCCTGCGGCCGGTGGAAGAGGTGGTTGAGGAGATCCAACGACGGAAGATCCAGCGCTTCTTTCTGACCGACGACAACTTCGGGCTGAACTTCAAGCTCTATCCGGAGTATATGGAGCAGCTTTTCCGGGCCTTGGCCAAGCTGCCGCTGCACGGCTGGACCTGCCAGGCCGAGCAGATGGTGGCCGATTTCCCCGACCTGCTGGCGCTGGCGGCCGAGGCCCATATGGACAAATTCTTCATCGGCTTCGAGTCGGTCAACCCAGCCAACCGCAAGGAGCTGGGCGGCAAGGCCAAGGGCAACATCGAGCGCTACCGCCAGGTGATCGAGACCGTCCACAGCTACAACATCGGCGTGGTCGGCCTGTTTGTCTTCGGCTTCGACCACGACACCTTCGACACCTTCCAACAGACCTGGGACTTCGTGCGCAGCAGCGAGCTGGACAGCGTCAGCGCCACGATCCTGACGCCCTATCCCGGCACCGAGCAGCGGCAGGAGCTGCTGGCGGCCGGGCGCATCATCCCCCATGACACCTGGGAGCGCTACGACACCACCCATGTCACCTACCTGCCGGCCAAGCTGTCAGTGGATGAGCTGGCCAGCGCGCACGACTGGCTGTGCCGCAAAGTGTACAACCCATCGACGATGATGCAGCGCGGCATGCGCCAACTCTCCCGCCACCCGCTGCCCAAATGGCCCAAGCGCGCGATCTCGGCCTTCAGCACGGATATCGGCTACCGACGTGAGTTCGATTATCGGCATAGTTGAGGGTAGGCGGGTAGACAGGTAGACAAGTAGACAAGTAGGCAAGTAGATTGGTAGATTGGTAGATTGGTAGATTGGTAGACAAGTAGTTTATGACAAGTAGACAAGTAGACAAGTAGATTGGTAGATTGGTAGAGGTAGATTGGTAGACAAGTAGATTGGTAGATTGGTAGACAAGTAGTTTATGACAAGTAGATTGGTAGAGGTAGATTGGTAGATTGGTAGACAAGTAGATTGGTAGAGGTAGATTGGTAGATTGGTAGACAAGTCGATTGGTGGATTGGCAGACAAGTAGTTTATGACAAGTAGATTGGTAGAGGTAGATCGGTAGATTGGTAGACAAGTAGTTAATGACAAGTAGATTGGTAGAGGTAGATTGGTAGATTGGTAGACAAGTAGTTAATGACAAGTAGATTGGTAGAGGTAGATTCAGTACTTCGCGATTGTTGTCTCATGCAAAGGCGCAATGACCGCAAAGGACAGAAATCCTTGGCATTCTTGGTGGCTTTGCGTGAGAATCATGAACTACTGAGATTGGCGAAGTGGTAGGCAGATCAATTGGCTGGCGGACAATGGCCCGCTCCCTTATCTACTTGCCTACTTGCCTACTTGCCTACTTATCTACTCGCCCACTTGCCCACTTGCCTACTTGCCTACTTGCCCACTTGCCCACTTGCCTACTTGCCCACTTGCCCACTTGTCCACTTGCCTACTTGCCTACTTGCCTACTCGCCTACTTGCCCACTTGCCCACTTGCCCACTTGCCCACTTGCCCACTTGCCCACTTGCCTACTTGCCCACTTGCCTACTTGTCTACTTGCCTACTTGCCTACTTGTCTACCCCCACGAGGCGAACATTATGCGAATCATTCTTGCCAGTCCAGAGGCCAAAGTCTGGTCTGAGCGTAAACATATTCCGTTGGGGCTGGGCTATCTGGCGGCTGCGCTGCGCGAGGGCGGACATGAGCCGTTCATCTACGACGCGGCCATCGAAGACGCGCCCGTGGAGCGCTACATCGAAGAGGCTGAACAACAGGGCAAACCCTATAAGCTGATCGGCATCACGGCCGCTACGCCGCTGATCGGCGACGCCTGGCAGATGGCCCAAACCGCCAAGCGCTACGGCCTGACCACGGTGCTGGGCGGCCCGCACCTGACCATCATGCCGCGCGAGAGCCTGGAGCCGCGCCATGCCTATGTGGACTATGTCTTCAAGGGCGAGGCTGAACACACCTTCCTGGAGCTGGTGGACACGCTGCAGGCCGGCCGGCCGGTGCAGCTCTTGCCTGGCATGCACATGCGCGGCCGCGATGGCGAGATCATCTCCGACTACAGCTCCCCCATGATCGAGAACCTGGACAGCCTGCCCTTCCCGGCCCACGACCTGTTCAAGATCGACAAATACACCAACCTGCAGCCGCTGACCGATGGCCTGGACCGCCACGCGCGCTCCTTCACCATCCTGACCAGCCGCGGCTGCCCCTACAAATGCACCTTCTGCTCCAAGCCGGTCACAGGCGACACCTGGCGCGGCCGCAGCGTGGACAACGTGGTGGCCGAATGGCGCTGGCTGGTCCAGGACCTGCACGCCAGCGAGATCGGCGTCACCGACGACATCTGGAACCTGAAGATGGACCGGGCCAAGGAACTGATGCGCAGGCTGATCGCCGAAGGGCTGAACACCGTGCCTTGGACCACCGTGCATGGCATGAAGGTCAACCACACCGACCTGGAGCTGTTCCAGTTGATGAAGGCGGCCGGCTGCAAGCGGGTCGGCTTCGGCGTGGAGAACGGCGACCCCTGGATGCTGCGCAACGTGATTCGCAAAGGGCAGACGCTGGAGCAGGTGCGGGACGCGTTCAAGAACGCCAAGGCGGCTGGCCTGCAGACCATGGGCTTTTTCATCTTCGGCATGCCCAACGAGACCGAGGAGACCATGGAGGCGACGATCCAACTGGCGCTGGAGCTGGACCCCGACCTGGCCAACTTCATGCTGGCCGCGCCCTTCCCAGGAACCAAGATGTATGATATGATCCGGGAAGGCGGCGAGATCTTCGCCAACGACTGGCCCGACTACGCCATCCACGAGCAGAAGTCTCGCTTCACCATGAACGATGGCATCTACGATTCCGATCTGGTGGTGCGCAAGTGGCGCGATGCCTACCGGCGCTTCTACCTCTACCGGCCCAAGCGCGTCTGGGAAAAGATGTCCAAGAAGAGCTTCTGGCTGGACCTGCCCCACACCGCCAGCAATGCCCGCCGCTTCTTCATCGGCCAGAACGATCAGCACGGCTCCAACGGCCGGGTGAACCCAGAAGAGCCGGTCACGAGTGCAAAGGGTATCCTGGATCGGGCGCTGTCATAAGAGGCTCATATGCCGAGTGTTCACTTTCCTGGCCCTTACAGGTTCTTCTTTTACTCCGGTGATAGTGCAGAGCCGCCGCACGTTCACGTCGAGCGCGACAGATGCAAGGCAAAGTTCTGGCTTGATCCCGTCAGATTACACGGAAGTAAAGGTTTTCCAGGTCACGAACTGATCAAGATCCAGCGTTTCGTTGAAGAGAACAGGGAGCAGTTTCTGAGGAGTTGGCATGAGTACTTTGGTGATTGAAGCGCCCGCTGCAACCGCACAGCAAGTTCAGATAACCGATGATGAGCTCGTCATTGCATTGACCGATGGACGTCGAATATCTGCGCCTCTGGTCTGGTACCCAAGGCTTCTGGTTGGCACGCCAACCGAGCGTAACCATTGGAGATTGATCGCGGATGGTGAAGGGATCCACTGGCCTGATCTGGATGAGGATCTAAGCGTTGAGGGCGTGATCTTGGGCAGGCCTTCAGGCGAGAGCCAGGCTTCACTCAAGCGGTGGCTTGCACAACGCGCAGCGCAGCGCAACTAGCACTGCTGAATGCGTTGATTGTGAAAACCGTCCTAAGGTACAGATGACCCCCGCCTTTCGACAAGGATATATGTCGTTGGGCGCTCGGGACTGATTTCACCTGGAGGCAACTTCAGTGGCTTTGTTTAGTTCACGACCGAAGAATCAATCCAACATCCTCTGGCTCGATCTGGGCGACCTGGGCGACCTGGTGCATCCCAACGGGCCGCATGAGCAGTGGCAGGACCACGGCGTGGGCCTGTTGCGCACCATCCTCAAGCAGGCTGGCATCCAGACTGACGTGGCTTCGACGCGCGCGGTGACCAGTTGGGACCAGCTCAAGCCGCAACTGGCCAGCCACGACATGCTGCTGATGAACGTGCGCAGCTACACCTACCCGCCCGCGCTGCAGGCCGCCAGGCTGTTCAAGCAGATCAACCCCAACGGCCTGGTGCTGACCGGCGGCATGCATGCCACGGTCGCGCCCGACGAGATGGCCGCCATCGCCGAGTTCGACCGCATCTGCATGGGGCCGGGCGAAAAGGTGATCGTCGACCTGGTGCGCGATCCGCTGGCCTTCCAGCGCGTTTTCTCGGCCGAGGGCGCCAAATCCATGGCCGAATGGCCGATGATCGACCGCACCCTGTGGCCCAAGCCGGCGGGCTGGCGCATGAAGCGCAAATGGAAATGGCGCTGGCCCATGGAGCCGGCCTGCGGCTGGGGACCAGGGCCGGTGGCCACCATCATCACCAGCCGCGTTTGCCCCTGGCAGTGCGTCTTCTGCAACGAGAACAGCTACATCCCCAACATGGGCCGCAAGCCGGTGGACCAGGTGATCGACGAGTTGAACTATCTCGATCGCACCTATGGCGTCGGCTCGGTGGTGATCCACGACTCCATGTTCTTCCAGAACCCCAAGTGGCTGAAGGAGTGGATCGAGAAATATCCCCGCCAGACTAAGAACTGGACCTATTGGGCAGCCGGCCGCGCGGACACCGTGCGCCAGTGGCCTGACCTGTTCGAGGCGCTGATCCGCGAGACCAACTGGCGGACCATCTCCATCGGCTTCGAGTCGGGCAGCGATCGCATCCTCAAGCTGCTCAACAAAGAATGCACGGAGGAAGACAACCTCTTTGCCATCGATCTGGTCAACCGCATCGGCGACGATCTGGAGGCCAAGGGAGAGCGGCCGCCCATCTTCTGGTCCAACATCATGCTGGGCATTCCTGGCGAGGAACCAGAAGACGCCTTCAAGACCATGCGCATGCTCAAGCGGATGAAGCGCGTCATGCCTTCCATCGCCTTCTACGCGCCCTATCCGGGCTCGGCGCTGGGCTATCAGCTCATCGCCGAAGGCAAGAGCCTGATGAGCAAGGACAACTATCACCGCTACCCTGACGACGAGAAAGTCAAGGGGGTGAACTATCAGTTCTACCGCGACCTGCTGGCCGGCAAATACGACGCCGAGGTCAACCGCGGCCTGCACAGCGACGCCCGCGGCGCCGAGCTCTATCAGGGTAGTTTGATAAAGGCTTAATTGGTAGACAAGTAGACAAGGAAACAAGTAGACAAGGCCGGAAGTATTCGTCTTCCCACCTGTCTCCCCGATTCCTTGTATACCTGCCTACTTGTATACCTGCCCACTTGTATACCTGCCTACTTGTATACCTGCCTACTTGTATACCTGTCTACTTGTATACCTGTCCACTTGTATACCTGTCTACTTGTATACCTGTCTACTTGTATACCTGTCTACTTGTATACCTGTCTA
>JAJTXO010000026.1 GCA_021463315.1 Caldilineales bacterium
GGGGAAGACTTCCGAAGTCTTATGGACTATGAGCTCGCTTTGAACAAACCTGCGCAGACTTCGGAAGTCTCGACCCCGGTTTTTTGAGATGATACAACCGAATCGAAAAAGGGCGCTGACTTTAAGCCAGACGACCACGGTATTGGTCAAGTTCTTCAGTGGACAACTCATCGGGACGCACAAGCCTGTAGTGTCTTTCCGAAGAGATGCGGATCTCATCCTCGTTTCGCTCGAACTCGAACATGGCGATCACGCCATTTTGCATGAATTGAGCTGCCAGTGGGCGGCAGATCAGATGCGGGAACTTAGCTGCACACACCGCCAGATCCTGTTCGATCTGAACAATACCGATTCTGTCCGTCCGGCCTTTAGCCTGAATGGGCAGCACGTAATGTGCGCCTCGTTTGTCGATGCCGATGTAGATCTCGTCCGTTTCCACCTGTCCCATAGTGCGAACCGTCGTTCGCAGGTGATTCTGCAACGAATAGCAGGTGATTCCTGTGAAAACATCCACCAGCCGGTTATAGCGGACTACCGCCAGTAGCGCCTGTTCATCGCTCAGCGCGTATCGAGCAATAACGCCAGGGGTTGAGTCGAGTATCTTCGTCTCCGCCAACAGCGCGGATGGAGTGATCATCGACTGTCGGACCAGGACAAAGCGATAACGAGACCTGCCAACCGACCTGATAATCCATTCAAACCCTTCCGGCGCCTTCTCGACGATGCTGGCTGGCAAGGGCACGCGATAGCGAAACGAATAGAGTATGTCGCCCAGATTCTTGGGAAGCACCATGCCTAGCTCGCCGGCAATAACCGTGATTTCGTCGCGGTCAAACGTGACTTCATCCACTCCTTTACGGTAGTGTTTCTGGAAGATCGCCTCGATAAGCTGTGAGTACCGATGGACGCGTTTTGAATCTGCCATGCGATCAACCCCTGCCTCCTGGCCAGCGCAACACCACCACTTCTTCGCGCAATTGCTCGCGCGTCGCGGTTGCCAATCTGGT
Source organism: Caldilineales bacterium (assembly GCA_021463315.1). Classification (GTDB taxonomy): domain Bacteria; phylum Chloroflexota; class Anaerolineae; order JAAEKA01; family JAAEKA01; genus JAAEKA01. The sequence continues at coordinate 1,008 of JAJTXO010000026.1, forward strand.
GCGGAACAGATCGATGCGCACCACTTCATAGCCCAAAGCCTGCGCAATCTCTGCCAGCAATTGGCCAGTGCGAATCATCACCCGGAGGTAGGATGCCTGATCGCCCACTACATAGGCCAACTGCGCGCCTGGCCGCAGTGCCGTTCGCAGTTCAGCCAGATGGCGCGCCATGCCGCCGAAATAGAGCTTGGTCACTTTGGGATAAAGCCGCTCGAAACCGGAGTTCTTGCCCAGCTCCAACCGGCGTTGTTCAATGGCATCAGCGACGCGTTGAATCTCTGAATGGCGAGCCACCCATTGGTCATCGTCATCTTCCTTGTACACGCCGCGCGTGTTAGAACGGAGCAATTGTTTCTTCAACGCTCGCAGCTCGGCCTTGTTGTTCACGAAACCCAGCATGACTGACTCCAGACGCGTCGTGCGGGTATAATCTTTCTCGTTTGGATAGGGCGGCGACGTAATGACGGCGTCGATGGAAGCTGGACCAAGTATGCTGGCAACATCGCGGGCATCCACTCGATGAACCTGACAGATGGGCTGAGGCCGTTTCTGCACCGATCGAAGATCAGCAACCATCTTGCCGACCTCATGCAACCAGCTTGCCACCACCGGAACGTCGCGCTTGGGACTCTGAACGCCAACCTCCGGGCCAAAATGCAGATTGCTGATCTTGAACACCAGCGCGTTTGCCAGAGCCAGCAGCATGTGCCGGCCATGGCGCCCCTCCCCTTCAAGCCGGATATGATCCAAAAGCACCAACGATTTGTGCAGAGGCAGCGGGCTGATCGAATCTCGCAGCAGCAACGCCATGGCATCGGGATCCAGAGATCGCAACGGCGCGCCATGGGCGCTTCCACAAAACGGTTCGTTGTCTTTGATGCCCTGAGCATCCAACGCTTGTAAGGTCCCGGCCGCAACGATCTTGGCCCTCTCGTCCAACAACTCCGGGTCAACTCGCCAGTCCAGTTTGACCGTGCTGGCGAAATGGGCAAAGGGGTTTGCCTCGAGTCCAATGCCCCGAACTCCGTTGAGCTTGCCTTCGACCAGCGTTGTCCCAGTGCCACAGAAAGGATCAAGCACCGTATGCCGGCTGTCCAAGCCGAAGTCGTTCAGGTAGGTGCGCACCAGATGAGGGGGATAAGACAGCACAAAGCGATACCAGTCGTGAAAGGCGCGATCCTGGACGTCCAGCTTATTGGCGCTTCCGTTGCGCCCATGCCCAGGTTCCCCAGACAGCGTGGTGTTCAGGTCAAGTCCCGTCAAGATGAGTTGTTCGATTGGCTCGTGCATAGCTCGTTACTTCTCAAGCGCCCCTGCTCAGGCGCGGGCACTTGAATCAACCTTGAAACGCCCATCAGTATCCAACGCCTGAGCAAGACCGGGGTCGAGACTTCCGAAGTCTGCGCAGGTTTGTTCAAAACGAGCTCACAGTCCATAAGACTTCGGAAGTCTCCCCAATCTATTGAGATGATACCCGCAGACCGGCAAACAGATAGACCATGCCGCTCCAGCGGGTCTGGCCGCGCGCGTCGCTGCTGAAAAGCAGGAAGGCGTCGTCCTGCTGGTCTGGCCCCCACCCGGTGGAGAAGGCGACATGGGTCACGCCGGCCGGCAGGCTGTCCAGGCTGGCCAGCAACGAGCGTGCATCCACCGACAGATCGACAAAAACCTGGCCAGGGCCAAGGTAGCTGGCCCTCAACTGCCGCAGCGCCTGGGGCCGGCTCAGGCTCAGGCTCTCCGCATCGAAGAACACCAGTTGCCACCGATCGCTCATCAACGCGGTCAGCGCGGCGTAGTCCTGGCTCTCCAGGCCACGCTTCAACGCCATCACCGCCTCATCCAGCCCTGTTCCCTGCAACGTAACCAGCACCGAAACCAACTGCTCCATGGCGCCATCGGCCGGGCTCACGCTGTAGACCTGGACGCGGCCTGGCTGATCGCTGGGCGGCATGGCGAAGACAACCTCGCCGCTGAAGGGACCGACCGCGCCCAGCGGCCCGTCGATCAGCGCGTGGCCTTGGCCGATTTCGTAGCCCGCGGCATCCAGCACCCGCACCACCAGCGTCTGCTCGAAGGCCGCGCCCTGGCCTGTCACCCGCAGCGGGCTGGCGATGGTGCTGTTGCGCGCCGGGGTCGTGATGCTGAGCCGCGCACAGCCAGCGGCGCAAAGGGCGGGAGTCGGGCTGGGCTGCGGCGCGCCGGGCAGGGGAATCAACAGCCGCTGGCCGACAAAGAGACCATCGGGCCGGGTCAGGCCGTTGACCCGCATGATCTCCTCCACCGAGACGCCAAAACGCGCGGCCAGGCTGGCCAGCGTCTCCAGCGGGCGCACCAGATGAATGATCACCTGATCGGAGAGGGAGGGAATGATCAGGCGCGTGCCTGGCGCCACCGCGGCGCTGCGCAGGCCATTGACCTCCAGCAGGCGCGCCAGCGGAACGCCGTAGCGCGCGGCGATGCCCACAGCACTCTCGCCCTGCTGCACCACATGAATCTGTTCTGGCTGCGTGCCCTCCTGAGCCGCGGCCAGCAGCGGCAAGCCAGCCAACAGCAGCAGGGCAACGGCGACGAGCAGCCCTACACCGGCCCAACGTTGCACAAAGGCGCGCATCGGCGAAACCTCCTGTCATCCTGGAGTCGGGGCTTCAGCCGGCTTTTGCGGCGAGACCCGGCTAAAGCCTCGACTCCGAATTGGCCCGGCCAAAGCCTCGACTCGCTGCCCGCCGGCTGCTACACGCGGCCAACGGCCAGCTCAGTCACCAGGCTGGCATGTTCGGCCGCCAACTGATCAGCGCGCTCGGTGGACGCGGCTTCTGCGGTGACATGAAACAGCGCGCGGTCGGGGTCGGGCCGCGCCAACAGCCACTCATCGTCGCTCAAGAAGACCTTGATGCCGTCGGTCACCTGCACATCGGCCTGGGCAAAGCGCTGCTGAAGGCGGCGCATGATGGTCGCCTTGTTTTCCCAGGAGCATTCAACCGTGGTTGAAGCCACGTGGAAGGGAGGCAACGAATCGATCAGATGGGAGAGGCGCAGGCGGTGTTGCGCCAGCATCTGCAAGAGCCGGGCCACCGCCATCATGCCATCGACCACCGGCTGAAAATCAGGAAAGATGAAAGCGCCGGCGCCGTCGGCCGCCATGAGCACATCGGCGTTGTGAGCTGCCTGCATCATCAGCGCCACATCCACCGGCGTGCGCAAAATGCTGCCCTGATGTTGGCGGGCGATGCGCTCGAACACCGACGAGAGATGCACAGGAACCGCCACCACGCCGCCCGGCACCGAACGCAGCGCCAATTCCACCATCGCGGCGCAGGCCACGGCATCCGGCACCGAGCGGCCGCTGTCGTCCGCCAAGAAGATCTTCTCGCCGCCCACGTCCAGGCGCACGCCCAGATCGCTGCCCAGCGCCTGGACGATCACAGCCAGCCGCCGCCGCTCCTCGTCGAAGGCGGTGTGCTCCAGCGAGATGTAGGCCGGATCGACCCGCGCGCCTAGCGGCGTGGTGTTGACGCCCAAGGCCTGAAAGAGATCGGGCAAGATCTGGGAGGTCGAGGCGAACGCGTAGTCGACTACGATGTCGAAGGCCGCGCCGCGCACAGCCTCCTGGTCGACGTTTTTCAGAAAGGCCTGGCTGTAAAGCGCAGATGCCTCCGGCGCGTAGCTGATGCTGCCGATGCCGTCCATGTAGGCGCGGCGAAAGTCCTCGCGAAAGAAAACCCGCTCGATATTGCGCTCGGCGTGCTTGCTGAGATTCATGCCCTCGTTGTCGAAGAAGCGAATATCAACCACGCGCTGGTCGAAGGGAGAGATGCGCACATGGACACCGCCCGCTGCCTGGGTGGCGCGGGTATAGAAACGCGCGGTCGGAATGGGCACGGTCTGCAAGTCGAGCACATTGATACCGGCTGAAGGCAGGCCAGAGATGACCGCCCGCTTGAGCATGCGCGAGCCGGAGTGGCCATCGCGGTTGATGGTGACCGCCGAGCCGCGCGGCAGCGTCGCGCCGAAGGCCGCGCCCAGGCGGGCCGAAAACTCCGGCGTCAGGTCTACGTTGACCACGCCGGTGACGCCGTAGCGGCCAAAGAGCACACGGCGTCCCTGCGAACCCCAAATGATGCTGGACTTGATCCTGGCGCCGGGATCCACCTCTTTGCTGGGCCACAGCTTGACGCCGGCATACACCGCCGCGCCTTCGCCCACCACCGAGCCCTCGCCGATCACCGACCCCTCGAACAGGGCCGCTTTGGCCTTGATGCTGCACTGACGGGCCACGATAGCCCCGCGCAGCTCAGCATCCTCGCCGATATAGCAGTTGCGCCAGATGATGCTGCGGTCGATCTGGGCGCGGCTGTCCACGATGGTGTAATCGCGCACCACGCTGGGGCCGCGAATCACTACACCGCTGCGGATCTGCACCTCATCGCCCAGGTAGATGGGACCGAAGAGCTGGACATCGGGTGCGATATCGACGTTTTCGCCCACCCAGATATCGCCGCCGATATGCGTGCCGAAGCTGTTGGTGGGAAAGACCTTGCCGCGCAGCACATCGGTGGTGGCTCGGCGATATTCGCTGAAGGTGCCGATGTCGCACCAGTAGCCGGGCGCCACGTAGCCATACATGGGCACGCCCGCCTCCAGCATCTGTGGAAACACCTGTGTGCCCCAGTCGTAGGGTCGACCTGGCGGGATCCAATCGAACACCTCCGGCTCCAGGACGTAGATGCCTGTGTTGGCCGTGTCTGATGCCACCTCGCTCCAACTGGGCTTTTCCAGAAAGCGGGTGATGCGACCATCGACATCGGTGACGATCACGCCGTAGTCCAGCGGCTCGGCCACGTGGTAAAGCGCCAATGTCGCCATGGACCGCTTGGCCTTGTGAAAATCGATGATCTGTTGCAGGTCGAAGTTGGTTACGGCGTCGCCACTGATCACCAGGAAGGTGTCGTTCAGGTACTGCCGGGCGTTGGCCACACTGCCGGCCGTGCCCAGCGGTGTCTCTTCCACCACGTAGTGCAGCCGTGTGCCATAGGAACTGCCGTCGCCAAAGAAATCCTCGATGGCGCTGGCCATGTACTGCAACGTCACCACCACGTCGGTGATCTTATGGACGCGCAACAGGTCGAAAATATGACCCAACACCACCTGATTGACCAGGGGCAGCATTGGCTTGGGGCGTCCGACCGTCATGGGACGCAGCCGCGAGCCGGAGCCTCCTGCCATGACCACAGCTTTCATGACGCCGGTTCCTCCAGATTCATCACGATATAGTCCTCGCCATGCTCGATATGGCTCACGTAATCGATGTCCAAATTCCTGATCATGTCATGCACCCCTCGGTTGCCAGCCTGAATCATGGCGGTGAAGCGAGTAATGCCCAACCCCCGCGCGACACCCATCAATTGCCCCATCAACTGGGAGCCAATGCCCAAGCGGTGCCAATCGTCTCGCACCACCACCGCGGCTTCGGCCTCGACAGCGCCCGGCTGCCTGCGAAAACGGGCCACTGCGATCGCGGCCTGGCCCTGCGGCTCGTCGGCCAACGCCAGCAAAGCCACGCTATCGATGCCGTCCACGTCCAGGAAGGGGGGGAGCCGCTGGCGAATCTCATCCATCGGCACATCGTCCATGCTGATGTGGAAGCGTCGATAGCGGGTCTCGCGCGAAAGACGCACGACCAGATTCACCAGCAGATCGCCATCGTCCGGCGTGAGGAAACGCACCTGCACCTGCTGCCCGTTTTTGGCTGTGATAGGTTGCAGAGAAAACGTCATAAGTCACTGAACCTTTGAGGCAACGAAGGGCCCCAGCAGCGCCGCACCGCCCAAGACGCCGGCCTGGTCGCCCAAAGTGGCTGGTACGATCTTGATTCTGTCGGCGTGGCGCTGTTGCAGAAAGCCAGGCAGCGCATGGCTCTGTATCGGCTGCACGAAAGCCATTCCCAGCGCTTCGACCACACCGCCGCCAAAGACAATCATCTCTGGATCCAAGGCGTTGACCAGATTGGCCACCAACAAGCCCAGATAGCGCTGAGCCTGCCCGATCGCCTCTGTCATCAGCGGATCCTCCCTTTCCAACGCCTGTTTGATCACGCCGCTGGTCAAGCGATCCTTCTCGGCCGCCAGCAGCTCAGGCAGGACGCTGGCGCGACCTTCGGCCAGGCCGGCCCGGACCACTCGCTCGATGGCCGTGCGGCTGGCAAACGCCTCCAGACAGCCGCGGCGGCCGCAGCCGCACAACGGGCCGTCGGGCTGCATGGTCATGTGGCCGATTTCGCCGGCGGCATAGCGCGCGCCGCGATACAGCTTGCCATCGATGACGATGCCGCCGCCAACGCCGGTGCCCACAAAGAGGCCAAGCATATGCTGGCAGCCGCGGCCTGCGCCCAGGCTGAACTCGCCCAGCGTGCCCAGGTTGACATCGTTGTCTACCTGCACCGGCAGCCCCAGCGCGGCTTGCAGCCGCGCCCCCAGAGGAATCTCGTCCCAGCCAGCCAGGTTGGGCGCGGAGTAGACGACGCCTGTCTCGAAATCGACCGGGCCAGGCGCGCCCACGCCGACGCCGCCGATCTCTTTAAGGCTGACCTTGGCCGCGGCCGCGGCCGCGGTCGCCGTATCGACGATGCGCTTGATGACCGTGTCTGGCCCCGCTTCTCCCTTGGTCTTCTTCTTGGCTGTGCCCAGAATGGCGCCATCTGAGCCTATCACCGCGGCCAGGATCTTGGTTCCACCCAGATCTATGCCCATGCGATAGCCGGCTGTCTTCTTGGCCATGTCCTTGATCTCCTTGCAGCGTGCGCGGTGGTCTCAGCTATCTCAGCGATAGGTGCCGGGCCTTGGGCGCCATCCTTGCGCAGCACCTCGGAGGGGCGGAGGGACGCGCAGCGACCCTCAGTGCCCGACGCCTCAGCAATGACCTTTGTGTATCACATTGTGCATCGAAAGAAAGGGTTGTCAAACGCAACAAGGACGCCCCCGCTGGCTAAGCAGGCGCTGGGATTGAGCAGGCCGCGGCAGCAAAAGCTACGCCGTGTCACAACCGACCCTTGGCGCGCCAGGAGAAGCGGCTACAGATCGATCTCGGCCAGCACCGGCAGATGATCGGAGGCCACCGCGGTCTCAGGGGTGATCCAGCGCTGGCACCCGCGCAGCGCGGGCGCCAAGCGCGTCGACAGCCAAATATAGTCGATGCGCACCTGCGGCTGCTGGCTGGGATGGGTGGGAGCAGGGTTGGCGGCCTGGGCATCGCTGTAGCCACGGCGCAGCAGGCTCGCAGTCACTTCCATGCCCTGCCCCACCAGCCGTTGCCATTTGTCGCTGGCTTGCAACGCAGCCAGCGCGGCCGGATCAGCCTGGAAATCGCTGGCCGCCAGCGCGTTGAAATCGCCCATCAGCAGATGCGGTCGCTCCCGATCGCGGATGGTCCATTGCAGCAGCGCGGCCAACTGCTGCACGCGCACGGCTTCGCTGAGATGATCGAGATGCGTAACGTAAACCGAGAAGGGGGTTTTCTCGTCGGGCAGCAACAGCCGCGCCTCCAACAGGCCGCGCTGTTCGTGGCCATCGATGGGCGTCAGATGGTGGCCGGCGTGGGCCAGCAGGGGATAGCGGGCCAGCAACGCGTTGCCATAGGCCGCCAGCGGCGCAAAGGCAAACTGAGGCGTCAGGGCTACCCCGAAGGCATAGCTCATTCCCAGCGCCTCGGCCAACAGATCCAGCGCGGGGCGCGTTGCGCCGGGCGGCGTCAGCGGGTGAAACACCTCGTTGAGCGCTACGATGTCGGCCTGGCTGGCCTGGATGATGCGGGCCAAGCGCGCGACATCGATCAGTCCGTGGAGGTCGCGCCAGCCGTGAATGTTGTAGGTAAGGACTCGCACAGGGGGCACCTGGGGTGGGAGGATCAATTCCCGTTGAAGACAGCCATCAGCGGCCGGTGGTCTGAGGCCTGCTCCACCAATTTGCCGGTCAACACCTGACAGCTCAGCAAATGCGGCTGCATGATCTGTGGCACGAAGATATAGTCGATGCGAAAGGGCCAGAACAGCGGAAAGGTGCCGGCTTCACCCTCGCCCGCAGCCATGTAGGCATCGACATAGCCGCTGCTGCGCAGCATGCGCACCACCGGGGGGGTCAGCCGCTGACTGTTGGCGCCGGTAGGCCCATGGGTGTTGAAATCGCCCATCAGCAGGTGTGGATCGTCGCGGTAGGCCCGCAACGGATCCAGCACGCCGCGCAACTGCCACAGGCGGGTGCCCTCGAAGGCATGGTCCAGGTGGGTCGAGAAGATGATCAGCGGGCGCTCAGCTCCAATCTCCAGCCGAGCCGTCAGGAGATTGCGCCCCTGAGTCAGCGGCAGACGGGCCAGGTAGTGATTGGCATCGTCGACGACAGGAAAACGACTGAGCACGGCATTGCCCACAGGGCCCCACCAGCCCGACATCTGCACGATGCGATTGCTCTCGCCGAAGGCCCAATCCATGCGCAGCAGGTTGGCCAGCTCAGCCAGTGGCCTGCTGACGCCCAGATGCGTCTGCACAGGATGCAGCACCTCGTTCAGCGAAACGATGTCGGCCTCGCTGTGTTCGATAATGGTGGCCAGCCGTTCGATATCCATGCGTCCATCGCGGCCTTCCCAAAGATGGACGTTGTAGGTGAGCACTTTCATCGCGGTTGTTTCGTTGCTGTTATTGTAGCCAATGGGCATGGGCTTGTCAATCACCCTCTGCTTGCGGCGCGCTTTTCCACCGGCGATGGGGAAAACTGCGCGCGTCAGGCTGAAAACTGCACATCTGGCGCCAAGCTGACCGTTCACAAAGAGCCGCGCCTCACCCTAGATGTAGGGGGTGGTCGCGGATCTCCCCCTTGATCTGGCCGCGGCAGCCGCGCGGACGTCTCTGGCGCAGCCAACTGCCTGCCAAGGTTTTCGTCGGGCTGTCCACACCCTTCTCAGCAGGCAGATGGGACAGACGCGCCCCTGGCAGCCCCTACCCCTTGGGGGCGAAAGGCTGTCATGGCCCGCATCTAGCCCGCCCGGCAGCTCAGGCAGCCTCTTTCCACATTTCCACAGCCCCTACTGCTACAACGATTCATATTTTATTCAAAGCATCGTGATATACACGGGCCCCGGCTAAAGACTTCGGAAGTCGCCGCACCAGGTTCGGGTGAAATGCAACTTTCAGGATGCGGCGACTTCCGAAGTCCGTGCTGCGGCGACTTCCGAAGTCTGTGCTGCGGCGACTTCCGAAGTCTTGGGCGGTGACCCGGAGGGTTTGCTGCACGCTCAGACGGATTGTGCGTCAGCGTGACAGTGAGTACAATAAGGGCCAGGCACGCTCCAGCGTCCGCCTGAACCGCATCTGATGAAGGAATGAATCTACCAGCCATGCGCCACCGCTCCTCTTTTCTCGCCGCCGCTGGATTGTTTCTCGGCCTGGCTCTCGCTCTCTCGTTGGCCACTGCCGCGGCCCAAGCACAGCCCCCAGTGCTGGCCACCTGGGATGTCCAGGTCTGGCCCGAACACGACCAGCCCACGGTCTTGGTGATCGCCACCGGGTCTGTGGTCACCGACACGGCCTTTCCCCAGCCCATGAGCATTCCGTTGCCGGCCGGCGCCAACATCCATGCCGTGGCCTATCCTGGGGAGGCAGGCAATCTGTTGACCTTGCCCTGGACTACAGAGGATGGCCCGGCCGGGCCTGCGGTGGTGTTCGAGCTCAATCAGCCCCACTTTGTGGTCGAGTACTACGCCGATCTCCTCAGTTCACCGCCCAACCGCAGCTTCGCGTTGGACCTGGGCGTCCCCTACGCGGCGCAACAGGCCACGGTGACGCTGCGCCAGCCCGCGCGCGCCAGCGCCTTGCAGGTTACACCTGCGATGACGGCCACTGGGATGGATGATCTGGGCAACCCGACCTACGCGCTGGATCTGGGGCCGCTGGCTGCCGGTCAGAGCGTGCCGTTTCAGGTCAGCTATACCAAGGCCGATGGAGAGCCCTCCAAGCCAGCCGCGGTCTCTACCCCGTCGGCTGCGGCGACGCCCGCGCCGGCCGCGGAAGGACAGAGTTGGTTGCCGTTGGCGCTGGGCATCGCCGTGGGGGCAGCGGCGGGCATGGCGATCCTCTACGGCGTTCTAAATCGGCGCAGCGCAGCCGGCTCGCGCCAGACTCGGCGACGAGAGGCCCGCCGAAAAGGGGAGCGCGCGGCCTCGCCGCGCGCTGGGGCCAGCAAGCCGGTGGACAGTGCTGCTGCTAACCAGTTTTGTGTCCAGTGTGGACAACAGTTCGATCTCAGCGATCGGTTCTGCCGCGGCTGCGGTGCGGCCCGGCGTTAGCATCCTGTAGACGGAACTACTTGCACAGGAGACGGGCATGACGACAAGCAAAATCGGTGTGTTGACCAGCGGCGGCGATTCGCCCGGCATGAACGCGGCCCTGCGCGCGGTGGTGCGCGGCGCGTTGAGCCGCGGCGTCGAGGTCTTTGGCATCCGCGAGGGCTGGCAGGGTGCGGTCGATGGTGGCGATAAGATCCAGCCGCTGGGGTGGCGCTCCGTTGGCGGCATCATCCAAAAGGGCGGCACCATCCTGGGCACGGCGCGCTCAGCCGATTTTCGCGCCCGGGAGGGGCGCAAGAAGGCCGCTTTCAACCTGTACAGCCAAGGCATCACCGGATTGGTGGTCATCGGCGGCGACGGTTCCCTCTCCGGCGCGCTGGCTCTGGGCAACGAGTGGCAGGAGCTGATCGCCGAGCTGGCGGCCGAGGGCAAGCTGGCCCTGCCTGAGGGAGAGACGCCGCCGCCCTTGCGGGTGGTAGGGCTGCCCGGCTCCATCGACAACGACCTGTTCGGCACAGATATCTCCATCGGCGCGGACACGGCCTTGCAGACCATCATCAGCGCCGTGGACCAGCTTGAATCGACGGCCGACTCGCACCAGCGCACCTTCATCGTCGAAGTGATGGGGCGCAACTGCGGCTATCTGGCGCTGACCAGTGCGCTGGCCAGCGGCGGACACTGGGTGCTGATCCCTGAAGAGGAGATGGACCCGCGCTGGCATCAGAAGATGGTCCGATCCCTGCAACGCGGCCGCGATGAGGGGCGACGCCACGTGACGGTTCTGGTGGCCGAAGGGGCCCGCCATCCCGATGGCTTGCTCATTCGCGCTGAGACCATTCAACAGATCTTGCAGAAGCAGATGAACGTCGACGCCCGCGTCACTGTGCTGGGGCATGTGCAGCGCGGCGGCGCGGCCAGCGCCTATGACCGCATCCTGGCCAGCAGGCTGGGGGTGGCTGCCATCGATCATCTGCTGGATGTGCCTGCAGACGCCCCACCCTGCATGATCGGCATGGTCAACAATACCCCTACGCCCACCGCACTGGACGAGGTGATCAGCAAGAGCCAGGCCGTGGGCCGGGCCATCGAGGAGGGGGACTACGAAACGGCGCTTTCGCTGCGCGGCTCCAGCTTCCGCGATCAACTGAATCTGCTGAAGATCCTGACCCAGACCACCTCTGGCCCGGCCGATAGCGCGCTGGGAACCATCGCCATCGTCACCGCCGGCGCCGACGCGCCGGGCATGAATGCCGCGGCGCGGGTGGCTGTACGGCGCGCGCTGAACGCTGGCGCGCGGGTGGTGGGCGGCATCAACGGCTTTCGCGGCATGGTGCGCGGCCAGGTCGAAGAGATCCATTGGATGTCGGTCAGCGGCTGGGTGGGGCAAGGCGGCACCCGGCTGGGATCGGGGCGCTATGACTTCGAGCCAGAGGATTTTGCCCGGCTGGAGGCGGTTTTGCAGCAGCACACGGTGCGGGGCCTGCTGGTGCTGGGCGGTCTCAACGCCTATGAAAACGCGGCTGAGCTGGTGCGCCGGCGCAACCGTCACCCTGGCTTCAACATCCCTATCGTCTGTCTGCCCATCACCATCGACAACAGCGCGCCGGCCACCGACTACACCGTGGGCGCAGACACGGCGCTGAACAACATCATCCAGGCCGTGGACAAGATCAAAGACACCGCCAGCTCCACCCATCGCGCCTTCATCGTCGAGGTCATGGGCGACGAGTGCGGCTACCTGCCGCTGATGAGCGCGCTGGCCTGCGGCGCGGAGCGGGCCTATCTGCCCGAGGATGGCATCACCTTGGATGGCCTGGCTGCCGACGTTCAGGCGCTGCGCGATGGCTTTCAGTCGGGCAAGTCGCTGGGTATTTTCGTCATGGGGGAGAACGCCTCGCATCACTATAACACCGATGTGATCCGCCGGGTGATGCAGGAGGAGGGGCAGGATGAGTTCGATGTGCGCGCCTGCATTCTGGGACACGTGCAGCGCGGCGGTGCGCCCACCACGTTCGACCGCATTCAGGCCAGCCGCTTCGCCAGCCGTGCTGTCATGCACCTGCTGGATCAGATTCGCGCGGATGACAACGGCGCCTTTGTGGTTGGGCTGCTGGGAAAGCGGGTCGAGATGACACCGCTGGATCAGGCCATGGCCATGCTCGATGCCAGCCGCGGCCGGCCCAGCCAGCAGTGGTGGTATGAGTTGAGCGCCATTATGAAGAGGCTGTCCTAGCAGTCCACAGGGTCAGATTTCGGCGTCCGTCACCTCAACCCGGCGGGACGCCTGGCGATCAATCGAGTGCTAGCAGTCCGCACGGTTAGATTTCGGCGTCCGTCACCCCAACCCGGCGGGACGCCTGGCGATCAATCGAGTGCTTGCAGTCCGCACGGTTAGATTTCGGCGTCCGTCACCAGGGTCAAGACCCCGTGCCGGACGCCGATAACAGCCCCCAAAAAGCACCCGCGACGCGGTTACGCGTCTGCGATCGCGGTCAGGATTGTCGGCCGCCGCCCCACCCGCTCGTAGAAATAGCGGCCCAGCGCCTCGCGCGCGGCTTCGTCCAGCCCGCGCTTGCCGACGCGATTGGTCTCGCGCAGGGCTGAAATCAGCCGGTCTACCGCGCCAGCCATCAGATCGCCCGCTTCCTTCTCGTAGACGAAACCGCGTGAGATGATCTCGGGCGGACCGGTCATTTCCCGCATGGCGTAGTTCCACTTGAAGGAGGCCACCACCACACCGCTGCTGGCAAGCGCTTCCCGCTCGCGCAGCACGGTTGGCCCCACGTCGCCCACGCTGGTGCCGGCCACGAAGACGTAGCCGCCCGGCAAGCGCTCGCCGATCAGCGCGCCGGCCTCGTCGAATTCCAGCACGGCGCCGTTTTCCACGGTCAAAATGTATTCTTCGGGGATGCCCATCTGCCGCGCCAAGCGGGCGTGGGCGTGCAGGTGACGCAGCTCGCCATGCACGGGGATGAAGTATTCTGGCTTGGTCAGCGACAGCAACAGCTTCATCTCTTCCTGGCTGGCGTGGCCGCTGACGTGGACATTGGCCAGCGGGGGATAGATCACGTCGGCCCCACGGCGGATCAGCCGGTTGATCATGGCAGACACCACCTGCTCGTTGCCGGGGATGGGATGGGAGCTGAGCACCACCGTGTCGCCGGGGACGATCTCGATGTCGCGATGTTTGCCGCCGGCGATGCGGGCCAGGGCGGCTTCGGGCTGCCCCTGCGCGCCGGTGGTGATGATCACCAGCTTGTCGTGGGATGTGCCCTCGGTTTTGTCCAGCTCCACCAGCACGCCGCGCGGGACCTCCAGATAGCCCAGCTTGCGCGCGACCTTGACGTATTGGTGCATGCTGTAGCCGGCCAGCGCCACCTTGCGCTTGTGGCGGTGCGCCATGTCCAGGATCAATTGGATGCGGCTGAGCAGGGAGGCAAAGGTGGAGACGATGATGCGGCCCTGCGCCTCGCGGAAGATCACGTCGAAGGCGGCGCTGACTATGGCTTCGGTGGGGGTCCAGCCGGGCCGCTCGGCGCCGGTGGAGTCGGCCAGCAGCACCATGACCCCTTCCTTGCCCAGCTCGGCCAGCCGTCCGAAGTCAGGCCCCATGCCCTGCACCGGGGTGTAGTCGAACTTGAAGTCGCCGGTGTGCAGGACCATGCCGACCGGGGTGCGGATGGCTACCGCCACGCCGTCGGGGATGGAGTGGGTGACCGCGATGAACTCCAGATCGAAGGCGCCGACCGGGAAGGTCTCTCCCTCGTCCACGGTGATCTGGGGGCACTGCTTGTAGAGGCCAGCCTCCTTGAGCTTGCCCTCCACCAGCCCCTGCACCATGCGCGTGCCGAAGATGGGCGTGCTCAGGTTCAGGTCGCGGATCAGATAGGGCAGCGCGCCGATGTGGTCTTCGTGGCCGTGGGTGATGACGATGCCCGCGATGCGCGCTCGGAGTTCAGGATCGCGCAGGTAGCTCCAGTCGGGCAGCACCAGGTCGACGCCCAGCATGTCGTTGGCCGGGAACATCAGCCCGGCGTCGACGATCAGGATATCGCGGCCATATTCGAACAAGGTCATGTTCTTGCCGATTTCCCCCAGGCCGCCGAGGGGAATGATGCGTAAGCTGTTGGTCATGGTGGGGAGTGGGGAGTAGGGAGTAGGGAGTGGGGAGTAGGGAGTAGGGAGTAGGGAGTAGGGAGTAGGGAGAGATTGGTGGATCGGTTCACCGCATCAGTTTCACAAAGGGGCGTAAAGTTCCTCTGAGTTCCTCATGAGTTCCTCATGAGTTCCTCTGAGTTCCTCTGGTTCCCCAGAGTTCCTCTCAGTTCCTCAAATCGCTGTCGGCTAGTCGGAGTTTGACGAAGAGCCAGGGCGCCAGCCAGACGGCGGCCAGGCCTACCAGCCCGTAGCGCAGCAGGCGCAGGGCAACATCCAGGCCCCAGGGGTGCAGATCGGGCAGCGCTGAGCCGCCGAAGTAGAGTACACCTACCAGCACGATGCCCACCAGATAGCGCAGCGCCCGCCGGCCCAGCGAGCCATCGACGCGGAAGCGCACTGTGCGCTCCTCCAGGATGGCGCCCAGCCCCGCGCCCATCAGAATGCCGGCCAGGGTGGCGCCGGTTTCGTTGGGATAGCGGCTGGCTGAGTCGGCCGGCGTTAGCAGCATCAGCGCCAGCGGGCCGACGATGGCCAGCAGCGCCTGGCGGCCGGGCGAAAGGCTGTGCCACCAGGCCGCCAGCCGGTCCTCGAAGCGCAGCCAGAGCAGCAGGATCACGATGCCCAGAAACCAGCCGCCCAGGACGTCCTGCGGAAAATGGATGCCCACATAGAGCCGCGACAGCCCGATCAGAAAGATCAGCGCCACGGCCAGCGCGGTAAACCAGCCGCGCCGCACCTTGGCAGCCAGGTAGCCCCAAACGATCACAGCGCCGGTCTGGGCATGGTTGCTGGGAAAGCCGAAGCTGGACTCGCTGACCAGCCGGCGCACGCGCG
>JAJTXO010000260.1 GCA_021463315.1 Caldilineales bacterium
GAGCCTCAGGGTGACAGTACGCAAGAATTTCCTATACGATGTACTGACTTGAAAATAGCCGCTCGGGCCTGTCTTTGCGCAGCACCCCGGAGTGGGCCGACCGAGCCCGCTCGTTTTCATCGATGGTTGTGCGCCCGGCGCATGGATGTCTGAACCGTTATTCGTAGCCAACTTGGGTCTCTAGCCACCAGATACCGTACAGGGCGATGCCGGCCACGGCCAACCCCACCAGATAGCCCTCCAGCACGGTGGCGGTGGTGATGAAGATGCTGGTCATGCCGAAGATGCCGCCGATCAGATAGCAGAGCAGCACGGCTTCGCGCTTCGAGCCGGTGATTCTGGCCAGACGGTGCGAGATGTGGTCCTTGCCCGGCGTGGTCAGCGGGTTCTTGCCGCGCCGCAGGCGGGAGATGATCACCAGGCTGGTGTCCAGAATCGGCAGCCCCAGCGCCAACACCGGCGCCATCCAGGTGACGATGTTGACGTTGTCGGGAAAGCGCAGCTTGATGCCGATGGCGGCCAGCACGAAGCCGATGAAAAGGGAGCCGCTGTCCCCCATGAAGATGCTGGCCGGGTTGAAGTTGTAGAACAGAAAGCCGACGCAGGCGCCCAACAGCGCCGCGGAGAGCGCGCCCACCAGATACTGCCCGCTGAGCGCGGCCAGCAGCAGGAAGAAGGCGGCTGCCACCGTGGCCACGCCGGCCGACAAGCCATCCATGTTGTCCAGGAAGTTGAGCGCGTTGGTGATGCCCACCACCCACAGCACGGTCGCCAGCCAGTTGACCCACGGGACGGGGAACATCTGGATCTGCACGCCGCTGAAGATCAGGATCGCGGCCGCGGCCGCCTGCACCACCAGCTTGGGCAACGGATTGACCGGGCTGCGGTCGTCGATGCCGCCGATCACCGACACCAGCGTGGCGCCGATCATGATGCCCACCAGCTCGTTGATGCGGAAGCGGACGCCCAGCAGCAGCAGCGCCAGGATGCAGCCCAGGTAGATGGCCACGCCGCCCAGCCGCGGCATCGGCGCGGCATGCACCTTGCGCACGCTGGGCTGGTCGACGAAACCATAGCGCCAGGCCACGCGGCGCACGACCGGTGTGGCCACCACCACCAGCACCAGGGCGGTGAGGGCGACCAGAATATAGACGGTGGCTGGATGGACGGCGAGAAAGGCGATCATTGCAACTGTTGGATCAGCGCTTCCAGCGCGGCCCGGTCTTCGGCGTCCTGCACCAGGGTGAGGGCTTGCTGGGCATAGCGCAGCGCGTTGGCTTTGTCGCCCAGGTCGGCATAGAGCAAGGCCAGGTTCTGAAGTGAGCTGATGTCGTTGGGGCGCAGCTCCAGCACGGCCAGGTTCTGCTCGATCGCCTTGGCCCCGTCCCCCTGCTCGGCATAGAACAGGCCCAGCACGCTGCGCAGGGTGATGTTGCGCGGGGCCACCTGCACGCCCTGCTCGTAGGTGCGGATCGCCTCGTCGATTTGATTGCTGTTGCGGTAGAAATCGCCCAGCCGGCGGTAGGTCTCGGCGTAGCGCGGGTCCAGCCGCAGCGAGGTCATGAACTGCTCCAGCGCCTGGCTGGGGTCGCCGGCCATCTGGTAGGCCGAGGCGTACTCGTTGTGCAGATGCGCGGCGTTGGGGCTGAGCCGGGTGGCCACCGAGTAGTAGTCCAGCGATCGCTGCACGGCCGCGGCCCGATCGTCCGCGCCGGCCAACTGCGCCCAGGCCAGGTAGAGCCGGCCCAGGTTGGCGCTGTGGTCGGTGTTCATCGGGTTCAGCTCCAGCGCGCGCAGCAGCGAGCGCTCGGCCTCGGCCAGGTATTGCGTCCGGTCAGCGCCGCTGGCCTGGCGCGCCCGCTCCAACTGGGCGCGGCCCAGGAAGAGATAGTAGTAATCCTCGCTGGGCTGCTGCTCCAGCGCCATCTCGTACAGGAAGATCGCCTCGTCGTAGCGGTCGGCGTTTTCGTAGGCCTGCCCTTGTTTGAAGATGGTGTCGGCGCGCACTAAACTGGCGTTGACGTTGAAGATGATCAGCAGCGCCAGCAGCGGCAGAAGGATGCCCGCGCCCGCGGCCAGCCAGCCGCCCGGCCCCAGCCATTTGGCGCCTTGGTTGGGCCGGAACCACCAGAGCGCCGCGGCCAGCACGGCCAGCAGCAGCAGGATCACGAGGTAGTAGGTGACGATATGGTTGGCGGCCAGGTTGGCCATCTGCTCCACGGAGATGCTGCCCGACTGCTGCAAGCGCGCGTCGCGGGCCACGCCGGCCGCGTGGATCAGGCCGAAGAGCAGGAAGATGCCCAAGCTGATGGCCGAATAGAGCAGCGCGCCCCGGCCCAGCCAGCGCCCCGTGACGTTGAGGCGCTGGCGGCCGATGTCGGCCAGGGCAACGACCATGCCCACCGCCCAGACGAAAAGCACCATCCAGAGCAATCCGGGGCCAAAGATCCGTTTTCCCTCGACGATCCGGGTGGCGAAGGCGTTGAAGAACACTGCCAGCGGGCTGGACGCGCGCAGCGCCAGCACGTTGGGGTTGATGATGTAGTCGTAGGCCAGGGTGAAGAGCACGATGCCCATCAGCAGCGCGTAGATCACCACCTCGGCCCAGGCAAAGTGGCTGGCCCGATCGCGCCGGGTGGCTGCGGCGGCTGGCTGGCGACTGGCGGCCTGACCTGCCCGCGCCTTGCCCTTGCCGGCGGGTGGGCGGGCGACCGCGGGAGCCGGCGCGGCTTTGCGTTCGGCTACGGCTACCGCGGCTGGCTCAGGCTGCGGCGCGTCCAGCGTGAGCCAGTTCATGCCCAGAACCACCAGCACGGCGCTCCAGATCCAGAAATAGGTGCGGGTGGCGACGATGGCGATGCCGAAGTGGATCTCGATGAAGTGGGCGATCACCGTGGCCAGGATGGTCATCACCAGCAGCTCGCGCCGGCCGGTGCGCATGGACAGCCCACGCCCCTCGTTCCAGAGCGCGGTCACGGTGATGTACAGAATCACGCCCAGAATCAGGCCGCCCGGCAAGGTCACGCCGATCAGCACCCAGTTGCCTTGCAGCAGGTAGGCGATCAACGCGCCCAGGATCGCGCCGCCCAGCGCAACCAACAGGAAGGCCAGGCCCTGGCGGCGGGAGCGGATCAGTCCCAGCCACTGGAGGCTGTAGTAGAAGATGCTGATGAAGAGCGCCATGTAGGCCACGAAGCCCAGCAGGCCGGTGATCACCAACGAATCGAAGGTTTCGTTGTGCGAGCGGTCGGGCGAGGCGTTGCGCGATTCGTGATAGGCCAGATCGGGCGGGTAGAAGCGGTTGAAGGCCACCCACATGGCCTCGGGGCCGTAGCCGACCAGCGGCCGCAGCAGATTCACCGTGTCTGGCTGCATGGCGGTCACCGACGTGCCGGCAGAGAGATTGGGATGCTCCAACGGCTGGTGGGGCGCCACCAATTGGCTTGCGCCCTGCCAGATCAGCGTGCGCACGCGCGCGGTGTTGGCCTGGGAGTCCAGCGCGGTGCCCAGGCGGCCAATGGTTGGACTGCTGCGCAGCGCGGCCAGAGGCGAGTTGGGCAGGTTGAAGATCACCAGGAAGGCCAGCGCGGCCAACGCCAGTCCCATCCAGCCCAGCCAGCTCCAGCTCAGGATCAAGCGGGGGCCGCTGTTCAGGCTTTGCTCTCTTTGTGCCCAGGCCCGCAGGCCGAGCAGACCCACCAGACCGAAAACGTACAGGCCGGCCAGCAGGCCCAGGAAGGGCCCGCGGCTCTGGGTGTAGAAGATGGTCAGGCTCTGCACGGCCAGGATGAACAGATAGAAGCCGGCGAGGATCGTGTCGGCCGCGCCCCACTGTCCATCCTGGCTGCGCAGCACGCGGCCGAAGTGCAGCAGAGTGCGCTGCAGGGTGAGAAAGAAGGCCATCAGCAGGTAGGCGGCCACGAAGATGGCGTTGCCCATGTTGGCGGCCACGCGGCGTTGCACGTCGCCGCCCCAGGGCAGCGGATCCAGCCCGCTGTGCTGCAGGATGCCGTAGATGGCGATGGGCAGGCTGGTCAGGATGATGACATAGGCCAGCCGCCGCCACTGCTCCGGCCGGCGCAGGTGACCCAGCACCAGGAAGAAGATCACGATGTAGGAGAGCGTGGTGTAGGCGCCCTGCATGCGCTGGTAGGAGCCCATCAGGCTGATGCGCGGGGTCAGCGACAGGGCGGTGCTGATCAGATAGGCCAGCACCAGCAGCAGGGTGGGCAGCACCAGCGGCGTGGTGCGCACTCGCTGCCACAGCGATTTCCTGTCGGATTGCTCAGGCCGGTCTCCTGACCGAGCCTGCCCATCTCCGTCCCGCTCGGGCCGGTCTCCTGACCGAGCCCGCGCATCTCCGTCCCGCTCGGGCCGGTCTCCTGACCGTGCCCGCGCTGCACCAAAGCCGTCGTTGATCGCCTTGATCAGCCAGGCCACAGCCATCAGCAGCGCGATGGAGCGCATCAGGCTGACCTTGTCTGGCTCGAACACCCGGCTGGAGTGGACGTTGAAAAAGAGCGGCGTCACGATCAACACCGCCAGCCAGCCCGCTTCGATGAATGCCTCACACAGGCGTGATAGTTTCGTGGTCATGGGGGCAGATTATAGCATAGCATGGAGGGAAACGGGTAGATTTAGGAGATAGGAAATAGGAGATAGGAGATAGGAGAGTTAGGAGATAGGGAGACTGCTCCTCTGCCCTTGTCTACTTTGTCTACTTGTCTACTCCTCCACCAACTTCACTTCCCGCCCCGTGGCCGCCGCTTCGTAGATGGCCAGCACCAGGGCCAGTGATTTGCGCGCTTCCTGGCCGGGGGTGCCGGGCGGGCGGCCATCGCGCACCGCCAGGGCAAAGTCGCGGATCACCTCGCGGTGGCTGTAGCCGTAGACTGAGGGGGGATCGACCCGCTGACTGGTCAGGATCTCGGCCTCCTGCTCGAGCTGGTCGCGCACCTTCCACAGGGTGATGCGGTTGAGCGCGGTGCCGCCCACCTGCACCGAGCCGTGCTCGCCGAAGATGGCCACCGAGCCCTCCAGGTTCTGCGGCCAGGTGACGGTCGAGCCCTCCACCGTGCCCAGCGCGCCGTTGGCAAAGCGCAGCACCGCCACGCCCACATCCTCGGCCTCCATCTGGTGCGCCAGCGTGGCCGAGTAGGCCTGCACCGACTGCACCGGTCCCATCAGCCATTGCAAGGCGTCGATGTGGTGGATGCTTTGGTTCATCAGCGCGCCGCCGTCCATGGCCCAGGTGCCGTGCCAGCCGTCCTCGTAGTAGGACTGCGGCCGGTACCAGCGCACGCAGGCGTTGCCCAGGTAGAGCCGGCCCAGCAGCCCATCGTCCACGGCCCGGCGCACCTGCTGCATGGGGGAGTTGAGCCGGTTCTGCAACACCACGCCCAGCAGACGGTCTTGTTCCCTGGCCGTGGCGATCATGCGGTCGGCGTCGGCCAAGCTGAGCGCGATCGGTTTCTCGACCAGCACATGCTTGCCGGCCTGCAGGGCGTCGATGGCCACCTGGGCGTGCAGGCCGCTGGGCACGCAGATGCTCACCGCGTCTATGTCGGGCCGCGCCAGCAGCTCGTGATAGTGTTCGTAGGCGTCGGCGCCCTGCTGGTCGGCAAAGCGCCGCGCGCGCTCGAAACGGATGTCGGCCGTGGCCACCAGCCGGGTCTCGTGCAGTTGCTGAATGGATTGGCTATGCCGCGGCGCAACCCGACCGCAGCCGATGAGGGCAAAGTTGATCATGGAGGGTGGGATTATGGTAACTTGGTAGATTGGTAAATTGGTAAATTGGTATCATCTCAATAGAGGGGGAAGACTTCCGAAGTCTTATGGACTGTGAGCTCGTTTTGAACAAACCTGCGCAGACTTCGGAAGTCGCGACCCCGGTTTTTTGAGATGATACGTAAATTCAACAGTTCACGATTCTCACGCAAAGCCGTCAAAAATGCCAGGAATCTCTGCCCTTTGCGGTCTTTGCGCCTTTGCGTGAGACAACAATCGTGAAGTACTGAA
>JAJTXO010000261.1 GCA_021463315.1 Caldilineales bacterium
ACGCTCTTCCGATCTGCGATCCCGGCCGGCGCGCCCGCTATGGCCGCCGAAGCGAGGGATGCATGAGCCACCGCTTGAGCCGCGGCCTGCCGCCTCGCTGGGCGCTGCTGACGCTGTGGGCGCTGATCATCGCCTTCAGCGCCTATTTCTCAGCCGTCGCCATCCGCCGCCACGATGCACACCTGACCCACAAGGCCGACCTGGGCCAGATCGACCAGGCCATCTGGAACACCGCCCAGGGCCGCTTCGTGCAGGAAGTGAAAGGGGAGCAGCTCAGCACCCGCCTCAGCGACCATGTCGAGCCGATCTTCCTGCCGCTGTCCGGGCTCTTCCTGCTCTGGGACGACGTGCGGATCCTGTTGATCGCCCAGGTGGTGGCCGTGGCCCTGGGCGCGTGGCCCCTTTTCTTCATCGCCTGGCAGCGGCTGGACCTGCACTGGGGCCGCGAGCCAGCCTTCAGCCCGGCCGCCTCGCCCAGAACGCCCAGCGCCACCGCCGGCTACCAGGCCCTGGCCGCGCTGGCCTTCGTGCTGGCCTATCTGCTCTATCCCCCGCTGCAGGCCGCGCTGCTGACCGAGTTCCATGCCCTGCCTTTGGCCACGCCGCTGCTGCTGCTGGCCTTCCTCTTCAGCGAGCGCCAGCAGTGGGGCCGTTTCATTCTGGCCAGCCTGTTGGTGGCCACCGTGCAGGAGGGGATGGCGCTGTTGACGGCCGCGCTGGGCCTCTACGCGCTGGCCCGCGGGCTCTGGCTGCACCGACGGCTGGCCGCCACGCAGCGCGGGCCGACGCGCTGGCCCGCGCTGGCCGGCGCCATTGTCCTGCTGGCTGGGCTGCTCTGGTTCTCCCTGGCCACCTTCGTCGTCATCCCTGACCACGCGGCCGCGGCCTATGGCCTGAGCGAAAGCCCCTACGTCGCCCGCTTCGGCGCGCTGGGCGACAGCTTCGGCGACGTGGTGCGCACCATGCTCACACGGCCCGGCCAGACGCTGCGGGTGGCGCTGGAGCCGGCGCGGCTAGGCTATCTGTTTCGCTTGATCGCGCCGGTCGGCTTTCTGGCGCTCTTTGGGCCAGAGATCCTGCTGATCGGCCTGCCCCTGCTGCTGGCCAACCTGCTCAGCGGCTTTCCCTTCCAATACAGCGGCCTGCTGCACTATTCCGCGCCGCTGGCCGCCTTCGCGCTCATGGGCGCCGTTGTCGGCAGCCAGCGGCTGCGCCGGCTCACCCGGCGCGTCGCCCTGTCGCTGCGCAACCGCCGCCTGTGGCAGGTCCACCGCGCCTATGCCCCCCTGACCCTCTGGCTGCTGGTCTGGAGCATCGCCAGCCAGATCGCCTGGGGCTATCTGCCGACCGGCGCGCGGCGCGACCAAATCTGGCCCACCGTCGGCGAGCATCACCGCCTGCTGGCCCGCTTCAGCCAGCAGATCCCGCAGGACGCGGCCCTTTCCACCATGGCCACCCTGCATCCGCACCTCAGCCACCGCCAGCGTCTCTACGAGTTTCCCGCGCTGGCCGACAGCCAGTACGTGCTGCTGGATGTCGCAGCCACCAGCGGCTGGGCTATGCATCCCACCGCCCTGCGCGATCGCGTGCAGGAGCTGCTGGCCTCGGGCCAGTGGGCCGTGCAGGACGCAGCCGACGGCTACCTGCTGCTGCGCCGCCAGGAAAACAGCCCCACCACCGACATCGCCGCGCTGCCGGCCGAGTTCTTCAGCTTCGCCCAGCCCAGCGGCCAGCCGCAGCACCCCCTGGATCTGGTCTACACCGGCCCGCAAGGAGAGCAGGTCCAGCTCATCGGCTACGATCTGTTGCCCGATCCGCAGTGGCGCAGGACGGCCTTCCGGCTCTACTGGCAGGCGCTGACGCCGCTGCCGGCTGGCCTCACCCTGCGCGCCTTTGCCATGACCCCCGACGGCCGCGAGGTGGACAGCAGCGACGAGCGGCCGCTGATCCAAACGCTGTGGCTGCCGCCCGAACGCTGGCAGCCGGGCCAGGTGGTGGTCACCGACAAGCTGGCCTGGTATCTGCCCGCGCAATGGGCGCTGGCGGCCGGCATCTACCAGGGCAGCGCCTGGAGCGATCTGGCCGGCCGCTGGCGAGTCCAGGCGGGCGATCCGACCACCACCCTCTTCGACGCCGCCACCTGGACCACCCTGGGCGCCTGGCAGTGGCAGCACAGCCGGCTGCAGCCGATGGCGCCGCCCCAGTTTGCCGCGCTGGACGAAACCTTCGGCGGCGACGGCTGGCTGGTGTCGTTGAGCGGCGTCGAGGAGCCGCGCCGCGCCGCGCCCGGCAGCCAGGTGCCGATCACGCTGCGCTGGCAGGCGCAAGGCCCCTCGCCGCGCGATCTGACCGTCTTCCTGCACGTGCGCAATGCCCAAGGCGCCATCGTGGCCCAGGGCGACGCCATGCCGACCTGGTTTGGGGTGCAGCCCACCACCCAATGGCCAGCCAGCCCGACGATCTTCGGCGCCCACAGCATCCAGTTGCCAACCGACCTGAAGCCGGGCGTCTACGATCTGGTGGCCGGCTGGTACTACTGGCAAACGCTGGAGCGGCTGGCGCTGCTGGACGACGCCGGCCAGCCCATGGGCGACAGCCTGGTGGTGGGCAAGCTGGAGGTGGACACCACCGCGGCGCTGCATCCCGACCTGGCCTGCGCGGTCGCGCCGGAAGCGTGCGCCAGCCAGTAGAAACGATGAACGATGAACGATGAACGATGAACGATGAATGCTGGGGCTACTATGCCAATCGAAACGATGAACGATGAACGATGAATGCTGGGGCTACTATGCCAATCGCCGCGTGCTGATCACCGGCGGGCTGGGCTTTATCGGCTCCAACCTGGCGCGGCGGCTGGTGGGGCTGGGCAGCCAGGTGCTGCTGGTCGATTCGCTGGTGCCGGACTACGGCGGCAATCGCTTCAACATCGCCGGCATCGAGGACCGCGTGACGGTCAACATCGCCGATGTGCGCGATCCGCACGCGATGAACGCGCTGGTTCCCGGCCATGACGTGCTCTTCAACCTGGCCGGGCAGGTCAGCCACCTGGACTCCATGGCCGATCCCTTCACCGATCTGGAGATCAACGCCCGCAGCCAGCTCTTCATCCTGGAGGCCTGCCGGCTGCACAACCCCGCGATCAAGATCGTCTATGCCGGCACGCGGCAGAGCTATGGCCGGCCGCTCTATCTGCCGCTGGATGAGGAGCACCGCAACCGCCCCACCGACATCAACGGCGTCAACAAGCTGGCCGGCGAGTGGTATCACCTGGTCTACGGCCACGCCCACGGCCTGCGCACGTGCAGCCTGCGTTTGACCAACACCTACGGCCCGCGCCAACTGATGAAGCACAGCCGGCAGGGTTTCATCGCCTGGTTCGTGCGCCAGGCGGTGGAGGGACGCGAGATCCAGGTCTACGGCGACGGCCAGCAGCGCCGCGATCTGACCTATGTGGACGATGTGGTGGATGCCTTTCTGGCCGCGGGCGCCAGCGACGCGGCCAACGGCCAGGTGCTCAATCTGGGCGGCCAGGCGCCCATCAGCCTGCTGGAGCTGGCCCATCTGATCGTCGAGATCGCGGGGCAGGGCAGCGTGCGGCTGATCCCCTGGCCCGACGAGCGCCGCCGCATCGACGTGGGCGATGTCTACTCCAGCTATGAGCTGATCCAGCGCACGCTGGGCTGGCAGCCCCAGACGCCGCTGCGCGCGGGGCTGACGCGCATGGTGCAGTTCTATCAGGAGCATAGACGGCACTACTGGTAAAGCGAGGGAGCGCTAGAACGATGCCCATTCCCTTTGTCGATCTGCAGGCTGCCTATCTGGAGCAGCAAGAAGCGCTGGACCGCGCCGCGCTGGAGGTGTTGCGCTCCGGCTGGTACGTGCTGGGGCCGCAGGTGCGCGCCTTCGAGCAAGAATTCGCGGCCTGGCTGGGCCTGCCCGACGCGGCCGGCGTGGCCTCCGGCACCGATGCGCTGCTGCTGGCGCTGCGGGCCTGCCAGATCGAGCCGGGCGACGAGGTGATCGTTCCCAGCCACACCGCGGTGGCCACAGTGGCCGCCGTGGAGCTGGCCGGCGGCCGGCCGGTCTTCGTCGATATCCGGCCGGACAGCCTCACCCTGGACCCGGACGCGGTCGCGGCCGCCATCACCCCCCGGACGCGCGGCCTGGTGGCCGTTCACCTCTACGGGCAGATGGCCGAGCTGGACCCGCTGGCCGCGCTGGCCGAGCGCCACGGGCTCTGGCTGGTGGAGGACTGCGCCCAGGCCCACGGCGCCAGCAGTCAGGGCCGGCCGGCCGGCTCGGTGGGCCATATCGCCGCGTTCAGCTTCTATCCCACCAAGAATCTGGGCGCGGCCGGCGACGGCGGGCTGGTGGCCAGCCGCCAGCCGGAGCTGATCGAGCGGGTGCGTCTGCTGCGCCAGTACGGCTGGCGCGAGCGCTACATCAGCGAGGCGGCTGGCCTGAACAGCCGGCTGGATGAACTTCAGGCCGCGCTGCTGCGTGTCAAGCTGCGCCGGCTGGATGCCTGGAACCGCCAGCGCCAGGCGCTGGCCGCGGCCTACGATGAGGCGCTGGCTGGCTCGACCGTTGCCACGCCGCGGGTGCTGCCCGGCAACCAGCACGTCTATCATCTCTACGTGGTGCGCAGCCCCCAGCGGGACGCGCTGCTGGAGCATCTGGCGCACCACGGCATCAGCGCAGCCATCCACTACCCGCTGCCGGTCCATCAGCAGCCGGCCTACCGCCATCTGGCCCCGGCCGGCGGCCTGCCCGCCACCGAGCGCGCCGCGGCCGAGATCCTCTCGTTGCCCATCTATCCGCAGATGCCCGCAGACCATATCGCCCAGGTGGCGCGCTGTATCCACCAGTTCAGAAGCTGACGCGTTACCGACTGAAAGACTTCGGAAGTCGCCGCATCAGGGTTGAACCTGGCCTTTCACCCGAAACTGTGTTCTTGCGAGTGCTGCGGCGACTTCCGAAGTCTTGCGCTGGGCAATACCACTGACGCTTCCTCTTTCTGCGCCATGTCTTCATCGTTCATCGCTCATCGTTCCTCGTGGCTCGCGGCGCTGGTCCTCCTGCTGGCCTTTGCCCTGCGCGTCCACGCCCTGGACAGCCAGTCATTGTGGTACGACGAGGCGGTGACCGCGCAGGTGGCGCAACAAGGGCTGGCCGAGATGGCGCGCTGGACCGCGGACGACATCCAGCCGCCGCTTTACTATGCGATCACGGCCGGCTGGGTGCAGATCGCGGGGCTGAGCGAATGGGCGCTGCGCTTTCCATCGGCCTTCTTTGGCGTCGTCATGGTCGCACTGGCCTGGGCACTGGGTCGGCGCCTGTTCAGTCCCGCGGCCGGCCTGCTGGCCGGTCTGCTGGCCGCGCTGCATCCGCTGTGGGTCTACTACAGCCAGGAAGCGCGCATGTACACCCTGCTGACCGCGCTGGGCATGGCCGCGGGCTACGCCCTCCTGCGCGTGCTGGCAGCCCGGCCCGGCTCGGCTGGCTATCCGAAAGCCCGTCTCCCCTGGTGGATCGCGTTCTGCGCGGCCGCTATCGCTGCGCTCTACACCCACTATTTCGCCCTTTTCTTGCTGATCGCCTTCGCGCTCCATTTCCTGATCAGCCTGCTGCGACGGCCCAGCCCGGAGCGGCGGCCTCTACTGCTGGAAGGAAGCGCGGCCAGCCTGCTGATCCTGCTGGCCTACCTGCCTTGGCTGCCCAACGTGCTGCGCCGCTTCGGCGAGGACGCCAGCTATTGGCAGGGCGCGCTCAAGCTGAACGAAGCGCTGCGCCACATCGCCATCAGCTTCAGCGTCGGCGAGACCGTGCTGGAGCAGCAGGCCATTCCCCTGGCTGGAGCCGTGGTCGCCCTGGCCCTCCTCTGCCTAGCCGCGCTCCTGCGAGCCGCCCACCAAGACCGCCAACTCCCCACCCCCCACCCCCCACTCCCCACTCCTCTTCACCCTGCTCTACCTCTGCGTGCCCATCGCCGCCATCCTCCTGCTATCAGTCA
>JAJTXO010000262.1 GCA_021463315.1 Caldilineales bacterium
CCCCAGCCCCCAGCCCCCAGCCCCCATATGAAACCCAACGCACGTGAACTCTGGTGGTCCTTGGCCGCCATTATCGCCATCACCCTCCTGTATCTGGCGGCCGTGCGCCAACTGCAGGGCGTTCCCGCGGCCAGCGGGCTGGTGGGGCATGGCATCGGCGTGATCGGCTTTCTGCTGATGCTGGCCACCGAGACGTTGTACTCGATCCGCAAGCGCAGCCGGCGCGCGTCGTGGGGCCGGCCGGCCACCTGGCTGCGGGTGCATATCTTCACCGGCCTGGTGGGGTCCTACATGGTGTTGCTGCACAGCTCCTTCAAATTCAACGGCCTGGCTGGGCTGGCCATGCTGATGACTGTGGTGGTGGTGGTCAGTGGCTTCATCGGCCGCTACATCTACACGGCCGTGCCGCGCAACGCCGACGGGCTGATGCTGGAGGCTGCCGACCTGCAAGCTCAGATCGCCCTGGCCGAGACGGACCTGCGGCAGCTTCTCGCCAGCCAGCCGGCCGCAACGCAGGCCCTGGCCGCCCAGTTTACGGCCCCATCAGCGACCGCGGCTGGGCCGGCCATGCTGGTGCTGGGCCGGCCGCTGCTGCGCTGGCGGCAACGCCAACAGTGGCGCGGCGCGCTGCGCCGGCTGGATCCCGCCGCGCGTGCTCAGGCCCGGCAGATAGAGGCGCTGGTGACGCGCCGTCAGGGATTGCAGCGCCAGGCAGCATCGCTGGCCACCGCGCGGCGGCTGTTGGGCGTCTGGCATTCGGTGCATATCCCGCTGGGCGTGGCGCTGTTCACCGTGGCCTTCATCCACATCCTGGCGGCCCTCTACTTTGCTACGCTGCTGCATTGACCTCGCCCCGGATCGAACCGGCGTCTGCGCCGCAAGAAGTTCCCGTTCGCACTGGCCGATTCGCCCATGAAACCACGACGCCTTGGCTGTCTCACCGGCGCTGGCCTGCTGGCTGCCCTCATCACCCTGCTGCTGGTGTTGGGGGTATTCCTGCTGGGCGGCGGTCGCATGTTCAGCCCCGGCCCGCTGAACGCGCAGGCCAGCGGCGTCGCACTGGGCAACGTTATGTCACATGCCGAGACCAGCGGCGACTGCGCAGCCTGCCACACCGCGCCGTGGAATCCCACCACCATGGCCGAGCGCTGCCTGGACTGCCACACTGCCATCGCGGCCGACCTGGCCGACTCAGCCTCGCTGCACGGCGCGCTGCAGAGCCAGGGCACGGACATGGATTGCCGCCAGTGCCACACCGAGCACCGCGGCCCGGCTGCCAACCTGACCTTTGTGGAGATGGACAATTTCCCCCACGATGTCGTAGGCTTTTCGCTGGCCGGTCATGGGCTGCGCTCCGACGGCGCCCCCTTCGCCTGCCAGGATTGCCACAACCAGAGCCTGACCCGTTTCGACGTGTTGACCTGCGACGCTTGCCACAACGAGCTCGACACAGCCTTCATGCAAGCCCACGTGGCCGACTTCGGAACAGCGTGTCTCGACTGTCACGACGGCATCGACAGCTATAGCCGCGCCAATTTCGACCACAGCCGGGTCTTTGCGTTGACGGGCAGACACGCGGACGTGACATGCATCGGCTGCCATATCGGCGCACGCAGCTCAACCGACCTGCAGGCCACCCCTACGGATTGCGTCGCCTGCCATGTCTCGGACGACGCGCACGACGGCCAGCTCGGCCGCGACTGCGCGGCCTGCCACAACACCGGCGACTGGCGCGACGCCACCTTCGACCACAGCCTGACCGCCTTCCCGCTGACCGGCCAGCATGCGGCCGTCGAATGCGCCGCGTGCCATGCAGACCAGACCTTCCGCGGCACGCCCACCACCTGCGTCGCCTGCCACGCCGCCGACGATCCGCACGATGGCGCACTGGGCCAGGAATGTGCAGCTTGCCACGTCACCAGCGATTGGCGGGAGGTTGCCTTCGACCATAGCCTGACCCCCTTCCCGCTGACCGGCCAGCATGAGACCGTCGAATGCGCCGCGTGCCATGCAGACCAGACCTTCCGCGACACGCCCACCACCTGCGTCGCCTGCCACGCCGCCGACGATGCGCACGGCGGCGCACTGGGCCAGGAATGCGCCACCTGCCACGTCACCAGCGATTGGCGGGAGGTTGCCTTCGACCACAGCCTGACCGCATTCCCGCTGACCGGCCAGCATGAGACCGTCGAATGCGCCGCGTGCCATGCCGACCAGACCTTCCGCGGCACGCCCACCACCTGCGTCGCCTGCCACGCCGCCGACGATCCGCACGATGGCCAATTCGGCACAGACTGCGCAGTTTGCCACAACACCAGCGATTGGCGCGCGGTCACGTTCGATCACAGCCGCACGGCCTTCCCGCTGACCGGACAACATTCGGCGGTCGCTTGCACGGCCTGCCACGCGAACCAGGTCTTTCGTGGGACCCCGACTAACTGCGTGGCCTGCCACGTAGAGCCCGCGTTCCATGCAGGAGCATTCAGCGCGACGTGCAACGACTGCCACACCACCGCGGCCTGGCTGCCAGCGCGCTTCGATGCACCGCACACTTTCCCCTTCAACCACGGCGATGCTGGCGTCAACTCCTGCCGCACCTGCCACGCCGTCCAGGTGCAGAGCTACACCTGCTACCAGTGCCATGACCAGGCCGAGATGGCTGAAGAGCATCTCAAAGAGGGGATTGCCGACTTTCAGAGCTGCGCCAGTTGTCACCCCACGGGAGAAAAGGATGAAGCCAGGGACCGGGGGGGCGGGGATGATTGAACCCGCTCAGGCCACGCGCGGATAGGCGCCGGTGAGCGTCTCGATGGCCCGCTCCACGGCTGCGGTCTCCTGGTCGCTGATGGTCTCCTGGCTGTAGCGATAATCGCGCTTGCGGATGAATTCGCCCATCTGCTCGATCAAACCCTGCCACACCTGGTCGTGCAGGCTGACCAGGACGCCGTGAACGCGCGCGTCGCTGGCCGAGCGCATGGCCAGCTCCAGGTGCGGCCAGCACAGCCCGCCGGCCGCGGCCAGCGGCGTCTCCAGATCGCCCACCAGATGCTCCAGCAGCTCCTCCAGCGAGCGGGCCTCCAGCTTGGCCTGGTTGGCGCAGACCGGGCAGGGATCGTCCGCGGCCAGGGCGGAGGACGCGGACGGCTGGCCAAGCAGCCGCTGGCGCCAGGATGCGCCGGCCGCGGGCCCGCTGGCGCGCAGACGGCGCTGCGCCTCCCGCAGCAAGGCCCACTCGATGATGGTCGCGCCCAGGCGCTCGCCGGGGAAGGTCAGCAGATCGCGGCTGTGCATGCTGCAAAAGCCCAGCGAGTTGGTCAGCTTGTCGCGGCTGTCCCTGTCGGTGACGCTGTCGTAGAGCAGCGCATCAAGCTGGCCGCGCGCCACCTTGCGCCCCACGTGGCAGATGGGGCAGCCGGGCTGCTGCAACATTTCCTGCAATTCCTGATAGAAGTAGCTTTGTTGGGACATGGGGCTCCGGAGGGGTGAACGGTGATCGGTGATCGGTGATCGGTGATCGGTGAATTGGTGAATGGTGAATTGGTGAATTGGTGAATGGTGAATGGTGAATTGGTGAATGGTGAGCGGTGAACGATGCGGCCGCTCCGCCC
Source organism: Caldilineales bacterium (assembly GCA_021463315.1). Classification (GTDB taxonomy): domain Bacteria; phylum Chloroflexota; class Anaerolineae; order JAAEKA01; family JAAEKA01; genus JAAEKA01. The sequence continues at coordinate 3,609 of JAJTXO010000262.1, forward strand.
CCGTGTAATCCGTGTAATCCGTGACAATCCGTGATTCAGACGGTGAGCGGTGATCGGTGAACGATGCGGCCGCTCCGCCTCCGTGTAATCCGTTAATCCGTGACAATCCGTGATTCAGACGGTGAACGATGCGGCCGCTCCGCCTCCGTGTAATCCGTGTAATCCGTGACAATCCGTGATTCAGACGGCTATCGATAAGCCAGTGTACACCAGAAGCGTCTCTGCGACAACCGGAGGGGGTGTTTTGCCTGGCCGCCCGGCCTGTGCTACGATGGCCTCGCGCCGCCGCGCCGTCGAACAGAACGCAAGAGAAGCTACAGGAGAGCAAACACGCATGGATATCCGAGCCTACAACCGCACCGCCTGGGATCGGGCGGTGGAGGAAAAGAGCCCCTGGTCGATCCCGGTCGACTCCGAGATCACGGCCGCTGCCCGCCGGGGAGAGTGGCAGATCATCCTGACGCCCACTATTCCGACGCCGCGGGGCTGGTTTCCTGAAGAACTGCGCGGCGTCGACGTGCTCTGCCTGGCCTCGGGCGGCGGGCAGCAGGGGCCGGTGCTGGCCGCGGCCGGCGCGCGCGTCACTGTCTACGACAACTCGCCCAGGCAGTTGGCCCAGGATCGCTATGTGGCCAGCCGCGACGGGCTGACGATTCGCACCGTCGAAGGAGATATGCGCGACCTGTCAGCCTTCGCCGACGCCAGCTTCGATCTGATCGTTCACCCCGTATCCAACCTGTTCGTGCCTGAGATCCGCCCGGTATGGCGCGAGGCCTACCGTGTGCTGCGGCCGGGCGGCAGCCTGCTCAGCGGCTTCCTCAACCCCGTCACCTACATCTTCGACCTGCGCAAGGCCGACGACGAGGGCATTCTCGAGGTCAAATACAGCATCCCCTTCTCGGACTTGACCAGCCTGAGCGAGGCTGAGCGGCAGCGCCAGATCGACGAGGGCGCGGCGCTGGAATTCGGCCACACCCTGGATGACCAGATCGGCGGCCAGATCGACGCCGGCTTTCTCATCGCGGGCTTCTACGAGGACCGCTGGCCCGACTTCGTGCTGGATCGCTACATCGCCACCTTCATGGCGACGCGGGCGGTGAAGCTGTAGGATCGAAGCTGAACACCGGCCCATCCAGACAGGTCAGCCAGCCGTCTCCCACCTCGCAACTGCCGCACAGACCGATGCCACAGCGCATGTGGGCCTCCCAGGAAAGCTGAACCGGCAGTCTCCTGGCCTGGCAGATCGCGGCGATGGCGCGCAACATGCCGGTCGGCCCGCAGGCGTAGACGCTGGCCGTCTCAGCCGGCGCGGCGGCCAGGGCCGGCGCGATGGCGTCGGTGGCCAGCCCGCGCAGCCCGGCCGAGCCATCCTCGGTGGCCAGCCAGAGCCGCACGTCCAGGGCCTGGAACGCATCGACCAGCAGCAATTCTGCCGCCGCACGCGCGCCGATGACCATGGATACGCCATAGCCGACCGCCAGCAGCCGCTCAGCCAGGAAGCGCAGGGGGGCTACGCCGTAGCCGCCGCCCAGCAGCAGTGTGTGGGGTCTCGATACGCTGGCGCTACTCGACCCGCGCGTGGGGGGGACTGTGTAGCCCCGGCCCAGCGGCCCGCGCAGCCAGAGATGCTGGCCCACGGCCAACCCGTGCAGGGCGCGGCTGAACGGCCCCACCGCGGCTACGGTCAGTGCCGCCGGGTCGGCGCTGGCCAGGCTAAACGGCTTTTCGTCCACGCCGGGCAGCCAGGCCATGACGAACTGGCCGGGCGCGGCGTCCAGGCGGCCATCCAGGGTGAAAGTCTTGGTGCGCTCATTCTCGTCCCGAATGCAGACGATGCGCATGGCCTGGGGCAGGGTTCCTGACACGCTTCAACCTCGCTGGATGCTGACGCGGCGCAGCGACGCCACGCTGGGATAGCCATGTTGCGCCATGAACGCGGCCAGCTCGGCGTTGATCTGGCCGAAAACCTCCACGCCGCGGCGCCAGACGGCCGAGCCAACGCCCACCACGGTCGCGCCGGCCATCAGCATCTCGGCCGCGTCCTGGCCAGTGCTGATGCCCCCCGTGCCGATGATGGGCACACCGGGGACCGCCTGGGCGATCTCGTAGACCGCGCGCAGGGCGATCGGCTTCAACGCCGGCCCGCTGATCCCGCCCACCTTGTTGGAGAGCACCGGCCAGCCGGAGGCCGCGTCGATGACCATGCCCGGCATGGTGTTGACCGCGGTGATGGCATCCGCGCCAGCCTCCACCACCGCGCGGGCAATGCGCGCGATGTCGGGCACGTTGGGGGCGAGTTTGATGGTGACAAAAGGCCGGCCCTCACCCCAGCCCTCTCCCAGGGGGAGAGGGGGCGCGCCCTCACCCCAGCCCTCTCCCAGGGGGAGAGGGGGCGCGCCCTC
>JAJTXO010000263.1 GCA_021463315.1 Caldilineales bacterium
ATAATGGATCGACACTCAGCGCCATCGCCTGCTGGCGCCGTTCGGCCCCGTCGCCCAGGAGTCCAGCCTCATGCCCCCTGTCAACCATATCATCCGTCGCCCACAGAGCACCTTAGTCGCCTATCCATCCGCCCCGGCGGCCGGCAGCGCGCCCGCGCTGACGGTATACAAGCTCAGCCAGCACGATGTGCTGCGCGTCGAGCAGGCGGCTCAGTCGGCGTTGGATTTCCTGCCCCAGCCGACGCTGCGGGCCGCGATCGACAGTCTGGGGGTGCCTCTGTTGGCGTTGGACGCCGAGGACCAGGCCGCGCTGGCCCCGCTGGGCTATGCACCACCGGCTCCAGCCGGCCCTGCTGGCCGGCCTCCGGCGGCTGCGGCCGGCGCGGCCCGGCCAGGCCAGCCCGGTCAGCCCGGTCAGCCCCCGGCAGGCGACGAGACCGCCCCGCGCGGCTCTGGTCTGCGCATGGGCCTGGTGGCGGCCGTCATCGTGCTGGGCGCCATCGTGTTGCTGATCTTCTTGCTGCTCAGCCGGCTGTTCACGGGTCCCTCTGCCACGCCCGGCGCCACGGGCACCCCCAGCGTCACCGCCACCCTCACCACAACCCTCACCCTCACCCCCGGCGCGCCCGTCGCGTTGGCGCTGAGCAATGTCTCGGTGCGCAGCGGGCCGGGCGAGGACTATCCTGTGATCGGCATTCTGCCGGCCGGCGGCAGCGCGGCTATCGTTGGCCGCACAGCCGCGGGCGACTGGTGGCAACTGCAGGGCGCCAACATCCAGGACGGCCAGGGCTGGGCGCCGGCCGACCGCGTGCAGGCGCAGAACGCCGCGGCCGTGCCGGTGGTGACGCCGCCCCCCCTGCCTACCGCCACCCCTACGCCGCTGACCAGCTTCAGCGGCTGGAAGGGGGAGTATTTCGCCAACCCCAACCTGCAAGCCCCGCCCGCGGTGGTGCAGGATGATCCCACCATCAACTTCAACTGGGGCAGCGGCCCGCCCGCGCCCGGTCTGCCCGCGGACAATTACTCGGTGCGCTGGTCGCGCCGGATGCCCTTCGATGAGGGCAACTATCGCTTCCAGGTCACGGTGCAGGGGGGCGCGCGGCTGTGGCTGGATGGCCGGCCGCTGATCGACGACTGGCAGAACGGGCCGCTGCGCCGCCTGGAGGCCGACAGCGGCCTGCTCAGCGCGGGCGATCACAGCGTGGTGGTGGAGTATCTCAAGCAGAGCGGCAGCGGCCAGATTGCCATGACCTGGCAGCAGGTGCAGGCCCAGCCGCCCACGGCCATCATCGCCGGACCGACGCAGGGCCTTGCCGGCCAGCCGCTGGCCTTCAGCGCGGGCAGTTCCACGGCCGCGCCGGGCCGGCAGATCGTGCGCTACGAGTGGCGCTTCGGCGACGGCAGCGGAGCCGAGGGAGTCGAGGTCTTCAAGACCTACACCGCGGCCGGCGCCTTCGATGTGACGCTGGTGGTCAGCGACGACGCGGGCCTGACCGGGGTGGCAGTGCAGCAGGTCGCCATCGCCGCGCCCACGCCCACGCCGACCGTCGTCGCGCCGCCCGCGGCCATCATCAGCGGGCCATCGCAGGTGACAGCCGGTGTGTCGGCTGTATTCGACGGCAGCAGCTCCACCCCCATCGGCGGCATCGCCAGCTACACCTGGAACTTCGGCGATGGCGGCTCGGCCAACGGCCCCACCGTCAACCACGTCTTCGCCCAGGCCGGCCAATATGTGGTCAGCCTGCAGGTGAGCAACACCGCGGGTCAAAGCAGCCAGGCGACGCTGGTGGTGCAGGTCAATGCGGCCCAGCCCACCGCGCCCGCGCCGCTGCCGCTGGAGGGCACGCGGTGGACCTTGCAGAACACCCTGGCCGGCAGCAGCATCACCCTGGTTTTTCAGGGCGGCGCGATCAGCGGTTCGGGCGGCTGCAACAGCTACACCGGCGCCTACACCGTGTCCGGCAACGCCATCAGCTTCGGGCCGCTGACCCTCACCGGCGCCACCTGTGAGCCGGCGCTGATGGAGCAGGAGACGCTCTACCTGGCGCGGCTGCAGGTAGCCGACGAGTACGAGATCGAGGACAACCAACTGCGTCTGTCGGGCCAGATCGGCAACGAGAATTTCAGTCTGGTCTATAGCGGCGTCCGGCCGTAGGTGCGAGAGTTGACAGTTGCCAACTTTGTAGAAAAGTTGGCAACTGTTTTCAGTACGAACGGTTGGCTGGCATGAGCTTGTCGAGTACAATATGGTTGACTGAGACGAACGTATTCTATGGAGGCAGTGATGACCCGTGTTCGTTGGCAAGAAAGAGTTGTTGTCGATCGAGAACTTCATCATGGCGATCCCTGCATCAAGGGCACTCGCGTTCCTGTGGCCATGATTGTCGGCAGCCTGGCTGACGGCATGACCTACGGCCAGATTCGCGCAGCCTATCCCCAACTCACCAACGAAGATATTTCGGCGGCCTTGGCTTATGCTGCAGATTCCGTCGCCGCCAAACAGGATATCTTGTTGCCGTTGCCAGCGTAGGAAGTTGTCATGCATATCAAAGTGGACGAGGATTTGCCCACGCAGGCCACACAGCGTTTGCGCAAAGAAGGTTACGACGCAAGCAATGTTGTCGAGCAGCAGATGGGGGGCTGGAAAGACCCACAAATTTGGCAAGCGGTTCAGACACATCGCCAATTCCTGGTCACTGCCGACAAGGGGTTTGGCGATATCCGGCTCTATCCACCACAAACCCACGGAGGTGTGCTGTTGCTACGACCGGATGAAGACGGTATCCGGCCTATCATTGACTTGCTGGACCAAGTACTGGCAGCATATCGGATGGAGATGCTGGTCGGTTCCTTAACGGTGGCAACGCCTCGCAGTATAAGGATTCGGCGGACTCACTGACAATCTACTGCAGCGTCAACAAAGCAATTGTGCATAGGCACCTGGTACTTTTGCGACGATTCGTTACTACTCAGGTGCTGGGCATTGGTGATGTACCGCCCGATTCGACCTTACAATCGGCATTGCAAACCTCGATTCAAACCCTTGCGCAGCACCCCGGAGGGGTACTGCGCAAGGATGGTTCCCAATGCTCGGCGCCAATGGCTGAATAGCTACGAACAAGAAATGGATCACCATCGGGGTGGCTTGACCGGACAAGCAAGATGACCGCCTCACCTCTTATGCACGCCAAGCTGTACCGGCCGCGCCCGCCCAGCAGCTTTGCGCCGCTGCCCCGCCTGCACAGCCTGCTGAACCAGGACCTGGATCGACCACTGACTTTGATCAGCGCGCCGTTGGGCTTCGGCAAGACCACGCTGCTCAGCGACTGGCTGGCCAGCTCCCCCCGTCCCAGTGCATGGCTTTCCCTGGACGAGCACGACAACGAGCTGGGCGCCTTCCTGCACTATCTGGTCGCGGCTGTCAACACGATCTTTCCTGGCGCCTGTGAAGAGACCTTGGCCTTGCTGCAAGGGACGGTGCTTCCGGCCTGCTCTGTGCTCAGCGCAGTCCTCAGCAACGACCTGGACGACGCAGCCGAGAGCGGGAAGCTGCCCGCCGGCCAGCGCTTCATCCTGGTCCTGGACGACTACCATCTGATCCACAGCCAGGAGATCCATCAGATCGTCGATGGCCTGCTGCTGCAACCCCCGCGTTCGCTGCATCTGGTCCTCAGTGTGCGTCGGGATCCGCCCCTTTCGCTGGCCCTGCTGCGCGGCCACGGCAAGATCACCGAGCTGCGCAGCGGCGCGCTGCGCTTCCGTTCCCAGGAGATCGCCGCGCTGCTGCGGGTGGCGGTCTCCTTTCCTGTCGATCAGCGCATCATCGATGTGGTAGAGGAGCAAACTGAGGGCTGGCCCGCCGGAGTGCGTTTTGCCGTGCTGACATTGAACCTGCGCGGCAACGATCCCGCGCATCTCCGGACGCCAGCCGGCGCGCGCCAGGCTCTGGATTATCTGGCCAAGGAGGCGTGGGCCTTGCTGCCGGCCAACACGCAGGACTTTCTGCTGCGAACCGCGATCCTGCAACGGCTGAACAGCTCTCTGTGCGATGCCCTGCTGGCAGAGACCGCGCCCCCCGGCGAGGGCCAGCGCCAACTGGAATGGCTGGAGCGGGAAAACATCTTCACCATCCGTCTGGACGATCAGGGAGAATGGTATCGTTATCACCATCTGTTTCAGCACCTGCTGCGGGAGCAACTGGCGCGCCGCTATAGCGCCGCGGAGATCGCAGCCCTGCATCGCCGGGCCAGCGCCTGGTTCGCAGCTCATGGCCAGGTCGAAGAGGCGTTGCGCTCCGCCCTGGCCGCGGACGACCCCCCGGCTGCCGCGCGCCTGATCGAAGCCTACCGGCACGACGCGCTGAACTCCAGCCAGTTTCGCCGCTTGGATCAGTGGTTGCGCCTGCTGCCGCGCGCCCTGATCGAGGCGCGGCCGCAGCTGCTTTTGGTGGAGGCCTGGCTGTTGCAGCAGCGCTGGCAACTGGTCGACCTGGCGCTCCATCTGGACCGGGTCCAGGCGCTGCTGGCGCAGACGCCCCTGGCCGCGTCCGAACAGAGCCACCTGCAGAGTGAAATCGACGCCCTGCGCAGCTATTGCTGTTACTACGCCGGCCATGGATCGGACGCGCTGGCCTACGCCGCGCGCGCCCTGCAGCATGCACCCATGGCCCATTCCGGCGTGCGTGGCTTTGCCTGGATGGGCTACATCGGCGCGCTGCACATGCAGGGCGACCTGGCCGGCGCCCAGCAGGCCGTCTTCGCCAGCTTGAAGGAAGCCCGCCAGCATGACAACGCGTTTCCTGTGCTTCCTCTGATCGCCTACAGCGGTGTGAGTTGGATGGCGGCCGATCTGCCCGCGGTGCGCCAAGGCGCAGCCCGCTTGCAGGCGTTGATCGACCAGCGCAATCTGATCGGTGAACAGGAATGGGCCGACTATTTCCACGGCTGCGCGGCCTATCAGGCCAACGATCTGAACCGCGCCCAACAGGCCTTCGAGGCGGTGGTCGGCAAGCAGCGCCAGGTGCATGGCTTCACCTTTGGCCAAGCGACCTTGGGCCTGGCCTCGGTCCATTTGGCGCTGGGCGCCAGCCAGGAGGCCGAGGCATTGGGCGACGCCTTGTTGGCCCTGGCCCTGGAGCGGGGCGATGCGGACGTCTTGTCGCAGGTCCAGACCTTGCGGGCCTTGATCGCCTTGCGGCTGGGGCGCATGGGCGAGGTGCAACGTTGGGCCGCAGCCTATGATCGGGAGATGCCTCTGGCGCCGATGCCGATGTTCCTGTCCGAGCCGCTGCTGCTGGCCCAGGTCTTGGTGCAACAGGCCACGCCGCAGGACGACAACGGAGCGGCATGGTGGCTCCAAGGCTTGCTCAGCCACGCCACCGCGACACGCAACGCGCTGCGGCAGATCGAGGTGCAGGCCCTGCAGGCGCTGTTGCACGACGCCTATGGCCAGGAAGAGACCGCGCTGGCTGCGCTCCGGGAGGCGATCCGGCTGGCTGAACCGGGCGGTGTGGTGCGGGTGTTTGTCGATCTGGGGTCGCGTATGGCCCTGTTGGTGGGCAAGCTGGCCAGAGCAGAGCCATCGTCCGGCTTTGCCAGCCAACTGATGCAAGCCTGGCCCACAGCCCACGTCAGCAGCCGGCCGGCCAGCCAGCCCGACCTGCGCGCTGCTCTGACCCGACGCGAGCAGGAAGTGATGACGCTGTTGGTGCAGCGCCTGACTGCCCGAGAGATCGCCGAGCGACTGGTGATCTCCGACAAGACGGTCAACAGACATACAGCTACCATCTACCGGAAGCTGGGCGTGAACAAGCGCCAAGAGCTGGCCGCGCTGGTCAAGGGTAGCGAGCTCGCCGCTGCGCAGCCGTAGACGCCGGAGAACTTGCATACTTTTTTGCATACTTTCATCGACCTTCAAGGGTAGCAATCGTGCTATACTTAGTGACTGTCCGCCAACAACATCGCGGGGTGGCTCGGTCAGAGACCGGCCAAAGCGCGAAGT
>JAJTXO010000264.1 GCA_021463315.1 Caldilineales bacterium
CGGTGGTCTCGCTGGAGCCGCCGGATGTGCGCGCCGCCGCGCTGGGCGATCCCCGCGGCTTTCTCGATTTCCACGGCACGCCCGTGGCCTACGACGAAATCCAGTATGCGGCTGAATTGCTGCCCTACATCAAGGAGCGGGTGGACGCCCGCCGCGATCAGCCCGGCCAGTACATCCTGACCGGCTCCCAGAATCTGCTCCTGATGCAACAGGTGACGGAAAGCCTGGCCGGCCGCGCGGCACTGCTCAAGCTGCTGCCGCTGACGCAACGAGAAATCGCCGGTGAGCCGCAACGGCCCCTGCCCTGGGAGGCGACGGAGCGGCCGGCGCCGATGGACACGCCCATGGCCGGCGAGGTGTGGTCACAGATCTTGCGTGGCTGCTACCCGGAGCTGGCCCAAAACCCAGCGCGCGACGCCCGCCTGTGGCAGGCCAGCTATGTGCAGACCTACCTGGAACGGGACGTGCGCAACCTGCGCAACATCGGCGATCTGACCCTGTTTCAAACCTTTCTGCGCAGCCTGGCCGGCCGCAGCGCCGGGCTGCTCAACCTGAGCGACCTGGCGCGGGATGTCGGCGTGGCAGTCAACACGGCGCGGGATTGGCTGGCGATCCTGGAGGCCTCGTTCCAGGTCTTCCTCCTGCGGCCGTACCACGTCAACCTGGGCAAGCGCCTGGTGAAGGCGCCCAAGGTCTACTTCACCGACACCGGACTGCTCTGCTACCTGGTGGGGCTGCGCGAACCCGGCCACGCGGCCGATGGGCCGATGGGCGGCGCGCTCCTGGAGAACTGGGTCGTGGCTGAGCTGGTCAAATCCAGCCTGCATCGCGGGGAAGAACCGGCGCTCTACTTCTGGCGCACGGCCGCGGGCGCTGAGGTGGATGTGATCGTCGAGACGGCGGCCGGGCTGATCCCCATCGAAGTCAAAGCCTCGGCCACCGCCCGGCCGGCCATGGCGCACGGCATCGCCGGCTTCCGCCGTGACTTCGGCGACCGCGCGGCGCCGGGCTACGTCATCCACCCCGGCTCGGCCCCGCTGCCGCTGGGCAACGGGACCATCGCCTGGCCGTTGGCTGCGCTGTGATCGAGACACCTTGACTGGTTCATGCTCGGCTCAAAATGGAAAGCTTGCGCGGGCTGACCTGGCTGGACGGTGCGGCATGACCTTGACTGGTTCATGCTCGGCTCAAAATGGAAAGCGGCGTCAGGATCCTGTTGCCGAGCGCAGCAACTTTTCCAGATCTGTCCAAAGCTCGGGTAGCTCTAACAAATCCGCAAACTGCTCCACCCAGAACCTGATCCGCGCTGTATCGAGGCGTTCTTGAGCTGCGATGACAGCCTCAACGGCTCGATCATGTCCCAGGATGCCATCACGCGAGCCTTTCGGAGCTGAAGAGATAGATCTCTTGCAGCCGGACCCACCGCTGATGAGCCATGTCATCCAGTTGGTCATCCCCATCCATTGGCAATTCGAGGGCCACTGCCATCCGCAACACCCCATTCAATTGACGCCACCGTTCGGCCACAGAGGTCTTTTGCTGCTCAAGGGCCTTAATCTCAGCTACAGCCTGCCAGCGACTGCGATAGGCTTGCAGGGCTTCTTGATCAATCATCGAGATGCACCTCAGAGAACTCTGAACCATACAGTTTCGCGACACCTGAGGTGAGTCTACCGGCATTTTATGCTTCTGTCAAACGCACTGCCGCCAGCCGCAATCGTACAGCATCCCCGCATCGATGCCTGCGCCTGTTGGCCAATGGATTGGTTGGCGTCTGATATCACGATGCTTCGATGGCGGCTCCTTCCGGCAACCGATCCTCTGGCGCGGGATCGAGATCGGCTTCTGCGATTTTCTGCAAGACGTGATCGAACTGGGCGCGGCTGCCCTGCCGGCCGCGCCCCTCAATGTAATCCAGAGTGCGCAGCGCCGCCACCTTCTCAGCGACGGCCAGGGTAACGAATTGATTGATCGACACCTTGTCACGCTGCGCCAGCTCACGCACTTGATGATGCAGCGACTCAGGGAGACGTAGATTCAAGGCACTCATTGCAATACTCCAATCTCCCGCAGTAACTCGACGGGAGTCAGCAACCGCAGACCAAATTGCTCAGCCCCACGGAAGTCCTGCTTGTTGAAGGTAACGATGGCATCGCTGCCGCTGGCGACAGCGACTTCCAGAACCATATCGTCACGTGCCGTTCTGAGACATTGGTCTTGCCATCGATAGCATTATATACGGTGCTGTATCTGATGTCAAACGAGGATTTCTCTACTTCTCTACCTGGCATGAGCTCCGTAATCACCTCGTCTTCCTCATCGCCGCGCCGCAACCCGACGAAGTGGCCATGCTGCGCGACCAGGCCGCCATGATCCAGACGCTGTTGGCGCGCGGCTTCTTGACGGACGAGATTCTTTGCTTGCACGGCCGGCTGGGCCGTCCCCTGTCGATCGCGATGTCCGTCCCCGCCTTTTCAAGGATGGCGAGAAAACCTGCCGGACTGACGCAGCGGCGACGTCTGGCCCATGCTGGCAGACTCGGCGCCAAGGCCGGGCGCCTCAACAACTTCGACAGATCTCACGCCGTCAACGCATCTCCACTTGTGCAGGGCGGCGAAGCAACGCTGGCGCGTTGTTTTGAAGCCTTGACCGGATCCTCGCAAATCCGCCAGGCTATCCGTTTAATCGCACAGCATCAACCATTGGTATCATCTCATTTGGGGAAGACTTCCGAAGTCTTATGGACTGTGAGCCCGTTTTGAACAAACCTGCGCAGACTTCGGAAGTCTCGACCCCGGTTTTTTGAGATGATGCAACCACTGCACTGGAGGCAACCATGACGACACGTACCTGCAGAGTTGGCATCCACGGCCGCAACAACGAAGAGTGGCACGACATCGATTTCCAGGTGTTGCGCGACGCGGGAGTCGAGGTGATCAAGCCCATGAGCCACACGAGGCCACACCACTTCGAGCGCATGAGGCGCGAGCTGCCCAACGCCGAGATCATCACCAGGCTGTACAACGGCGCATTCAACAAGGGCGGGCATCCCAGTGCCAGCGAGTTTGCCGGGGAAATGATCCCCGTAATAACAAATCTGAAGCCGTACTGCACCAAGTTTCACATCCACAACGAGCCCAACCACGCGAGCCGCGACGAAGGATGGAGCAACAGCGACGAAGACGCGCGCAGCTTCAACGCCTGGTTCATCGAGGTCTTTCGGCGGTTGAAGGAGGCGCATCCCTGGGCCAGCATCGGCTTTCCCGGCCTGGCGCTGGGCGAGCACAGCCATCGCGAGCGGACATGGCTGAAACTGTGCCGGCCAGCCGTCGAAATGGCCGACTGGCTGGGTGTCCACTGCTACTGGCAGACCCCGCCCGGCCAAGGCCCGCAGTTGCTGGACGAAGCGCTGGGCATGAATTTCAAGCACTACCACAGCCAGCACCCCGACAAGACGCTGGAGATCCTGGAGTGCGGCAACTCCAACATCCACAGCAACTTCCCCATCTCCGACGAGGCCATCGCCGACGAATACGTGCGCTGGCTGCAAGAGGTGTTCAACTACCCCTACGTCAACTCTGCGTCCTTCTACATCCTCTCATCGCACGACACCAGCAGTTGGTCCTTCTTCTGCTGGCGCACGGAGCACGGCGCCATCAAGCCGATGGTGTACCGCGTGGGCGCGATGCATCGGCCGCGGTGGATCCCGGTCCACACGCCCAAGCCTGAGCCCCAGCCCACGCGGCCGGTGGACACCCCGGCCGGCCTGACCAACCAGATGGTGATCAACGCCTTCAACCGTGCTGCGCTCAGCCTCGGCCTGGACGGCTGGGAGCTGCTGAACCGGGCCGGGCTGGACTTGAAGGCGCTGGCGCGCGATCAGGCTGCCCGCCAGGCGCTGTACAGCGGCCCCAAGCTGGCCCAACTGCCCAATCTGAGCGACGAGCAGCGCCAGTTGATCCGGGCGCAGTTGCCCGGCGATGTCAGCTTCGCAGCCGTTGGCTACAGCGGCTTCCTCAAGGAGGACGCCGAGCTGCTGCTGATCTCGCTGGCCCTGCCGCCGCAGGTGTGGCTGCGCAACGCCAGCAGCGCGCTGGAGACCCGCGTGGCCCGGGCCTGGAACCGCTATGGCAACCTGTTGAGCAGCATCGCCGATCGCCTGGGCATCGATCTGGCGCTGGCCGTGGCCGCGGTGGCGGCCGAACATGACCCGCGCGGGCTTGCCAGCGACCATCGCCTGGTGCTGCGCTTCGAGCCACACCTGTTCTTCCAGCGCTGGGGCCGCCAGCACCCCGACCGCTTCGCCGCGCACTTCCAGTTCGACCCGGCCCGTCCCTGGCAGGGCCACCGCTGGCGCGCGGCGGCGGCCAAGCCGTGGCGCGACGTCCACGAGGACCTGGCCAGCGAATGGGCCGCCTTCGATCTGGCGCGTTCTCTGGACACCACGGCCGCCTGCGAGGCCGCAGCGCTGGGCTTCGCCGGCCTGCTGGGCGCCAGCCACGCGGCCGCCGGCTACCAGTCGGCCGCGCAGATGCTGGACGCCTTCGCCAGCAGCGAGCGCTTCCAGGTGCTGGCCCGCTTCGACCTGCTGGCCGGGCCGGGCGGCGGCTCACGTCAGATCGACGCCCTGCGCGCCGGCGATCTGGAGACCTACGCCACCCTGGCGGCCGGGCCCAACCAGGCGGCCCGGCTGGCGGCCATCTGGCGCAGCGCCGTGGCCGCGTTCCACCACGCCACCCTCTAACTTGTCTACTTGTCTACTTATTCCCTTGTCTACCTGTCTACTTGAGGAGTTCTCACCATGACCGACCCACGCCCCCGCACCGTCACCCGGCCGCCCACGGTGACGCTGACCCCTGACAACATCGAACGGCTCAAGCGCTACCCGCGCCCACCCCAGGACAACGGCATCGGCCTGCACTTTCACATCGATCTGCGGGATCAGTTCATCGCCGAGACCGTCGCCAACCTGAAGTCGATCCGCGCCACCTGGACCATGATCTATGCCCAGGACGAGCTGCTGGCGGAGAAATCCGCGGTCGCCTGCTTCCGCGCCGGCATCATGCCGGTGATGCGCGTCGGCAAGCTGATCGACGAGCCCTACGATCCTGTGCCTTTCGTCCACGCGCTGCGCCGCGCGCTGGCTGCCAGCGATTTTCCCCACGACCCCGCCCGGCCCCCGCTCTACGTGCAGATCCTCAACGAGCCGGAAGACTGGCGCGAGTGGCTGCCGCGCGAGAAGCCGCAAGGCTGGCAAAAGCCCGCCAACTGGCCGCAGATCTTCGGCCACACCTGGGCCCGACAGGCCGCGGCGGTCTTCGACGCAGGCGGCTATCCCGGCATCCAGGTCCTGGACCGGGACGGCTTCGACGCGGCCGTGGACGCGGTCAACAGCATGGACCGGCGCGATATCTGGGACCGGGCCTTTTTTGCCCATCACAACTACGGCCAGAACCATCCGCCTGACTACCCCTACGACGCGCGCAACCAGCAGGACAAGCCGGGCTGCACCGTGCGAGAAGACTACATCTGCGCGCTCAGGTTCCTGGCTCACGCCCAGTGGATGCAGGAACGGCTGGGTTTCGTGCTGCCGCTGATCGGCGGCGAGGGGGGGTGGTGGCCCGGCTCCGAGGAGGACAAACGCTATCCCAAGGTGGAGCCGCCGCTGCACGCCGCCTATACCCAGGAGATGTTCCAGTGGCTGAGCACGGGGGTGCTGGCCAACGGCGAGGCGCTGCCCGACTATCTGCTCAGCATCACGGCCTGGATCGCCGGTTCGTGGGACTACGGCGGCCAAAACTGGTGGGGCAACCTGTTGATGCCCGACGGCAAGCTGACGCAGACCATCGAGGCGGTGCAGGCGATCGCGCCTTTCGAGCGCCGGTTCACCTGGCAGGGGGCAACGCCGCCCCAGCCCGTCGCGCCGCCCCCGCCGCCCCAGCCCGTCGCGCCGCCCCCGCCGCCCCAGCCCATCGCGCCGCCTCCGCCGCCCCAGCCC
>JAJTXO010000265.1 GCA_021463315.1 Caldilineales bacterium
TGGCCGCGGCCAGCAGGTTGAGCGTGCCGCCCACATTGACCTCGCGGGCAAAATCGGGCTGCTCCTCGCTGCCCACGCCGGTCATGGACAGGTTCGGAATGACAAAGGCCAGGTGGATGATGGCCTCCTGGCCCTGCACGGCCCGCGCCACATCGCCTGGCTGGCGCAGATCGCCCCAGACTGTGTCGAAGCGGCCGGCCATCTGCTTGGCCCGCCGCTGGTTCTCCTTGGTCGCGACATCGAAGCAACGCACCGTGTGCCCGTGCGCCAGCAGCTCGCGCAGGGTTTGCAGCCCGATGTTGCCAAACGCGCCGGTAAGAAGGACTTTCATGTTTTTCTCCTGTCATCCATCGCTTTGGTTGAGCAAGCCGTGCAGCAGCAGATCGAGCCCCGCCTGGGCTGACTGCTGCCAATCGTTGCCGGTGGGGTCCAGGGCGCTCTGCAGCACCATGCCCACGGCCAGGGAAACCAGCGCGCGCGCCGCCTGGCCAGGGTCGCACGGCCGCAGCGACCCCTCGGCGATGCCCTGCTCGATCAGTCCTGCCAGCAGGGCGTGGTAGCGCTCGAACGGCGCGGTGGCAGCCTGCCAAATGGCCTCATCGCGCGCGGCTTGACGCCAGAACTCCAGATACATGGTCAGCCGGCCGCGGGCGTCCTCGAAAACCTGCTGCAGCAGGCCCACCATGGCGTGCAGCGTCTCCAGCGGCGTGGTCGCCTCTACGGCTGCTCGGCTGTCCAGCGCGGCCAGCCACTGATCCAGCAAGGCCACAAAGAGCGCCTGCTTGCTGGCGAAGTGATAGTAGAACGCGCCCTTGCTGACCCCGGCCCGCTGGCAGATCTCGGCCACGCTGGTCGCGTCATAGCCGCGTTCGCCGAAGCAGGCCAGCGCGGCCGTGAGGAGATGGGTTCGTGTCTCTTCGCTGCGCAGTTGTGTCGCCATGAATACCTCAAAACATACCAACCGGTCGGTTTTATTGTAGTCAAGCAAGGGCCGCGCGCCAAATCGCGCAGGGCCGTTGGTGGAGCAGGCCACCGCAGCGAAACCAGTGGCCGCACACGGCGCGACAGGCATTGACACAACGCGGCAAAGGCAGTACCATGGGACAGCAACGGGCGCCCTTCCTGGATCGTCCTGCAACCCCCTCGCCCGCAGTGGGCCTGACCCTGGCCCGCTCACGGATCAGAGAAGATGGAGAATCGCACCATGTCCCAACAGATCCATACTACCACCCACGGCCCGGTTGTGCGCATCCAGATCAACCGGCCGGAGAAGAAAAACGCGCTGACCCTGGCTATGTACGACGCCATGACGGAGGCGCTGCTGGCGGCCGAGGCCGACCCGGCTGTGCGGGTGATCCTCTTCGCCGGCGCGAGCAACTGTTTCACTGCCGGCAACGACCTGGGCGACTTCCTCAACAGCCCGCCCAGCAGCGAGGACAGCCCCGTCTTCTGCTTCCTCAAGGCCCTGACCGCGGCCGAGAAGCCGGTGCTGGCGGCCGTGCATGGCGTGGCCGTGGGCATCGGAACGACCATGCTGCTGCACTGCGACCTGGCCTGGGCCGGCCCCAGCGCGCGCTTCCAGCTCCCCTTCGTCAACCTGGGACTGACCCCCGAGGCCGCGTCCAGCCTGATTCTCCCCCAGTTGATGGGCCATCGCCGCGCGGCCGAGCTGCTGCTGTTGGGCGAGACCTTCGACGCGGAGGCCGCGCTGGCCGTGGGGCTGGTCAACGGGCTGCGCGCCGACAGCGAGCTGGACGACTACGCGCTGCGCAAGGCCGAGGCGCTGGCTGCCAAGCCGCCCACCGCCGTGCGGCTGACGAAGATGTTGATGAAACGCTGGCCGACCGAGGCCATCCGCCAGACCATGAGTCAGGAAGGGGAGATCTTCATCGCGCGCCTGGCCTCCCCGGAAGCCCGCGAGGCCATGACCGCCTTCTTCGAGCGCCGGCAGCCGGACTTCTCGCAGGTGGTGGACGATGTGCTTTGACGATTCAGAGGTATCCAATGACGGCGCTTGTCGCCGCCCTCAGGCCCTTGCACGGTATGAGCGTGGCGGAATTGTCTGATCGACCACGAAATATACGGGTTGCAGAGCTTCAGCGATAACAGGTTCTATCCGTTGAGATATGCCGTGGACGAATCGTTTGACCGTTTTGTATGACAATGCTACAATACCCTATGTCGGACAACCTTCAGGACTATGCTGGTTATGACCTACAGACTGCGTTCAAAGGCAGGTGAGGACGGCACATGGCGACGACTTTGAGCATGCCCGGTGTTTCGATGTTTCCTGATAGCCGAGTCGTCGTGCGCTTTGAGATCAGCGCCGATGTCAATGTGACGGCATATTCCGCTCGCCAGCGGGCCAATCGCTTCCTGATCGCACAGATCGGCGATCAGTTAGGCGCCCTGGAGCCGGAACTGGTCGTTGGCGTCGCCATTCAGTGGCGTGTACCGGTTCAATTTGCCCCATCACGCCTCGGCCCCCTGGGCATTGTGGGTCATCTCTTGGTGGACGCCCAGACCGGCGAGGTATCGATCGCAGACGGCCGAATGCGTGAGGATTTGGCAGCGGGCGCGGAGTTACTATATGAACGTGCCACACTTCCAGCAGGAGCGTGAGTATAGTTGCCTGGCGGCCTGTGTGCGCATGGTGTTAGCCTTTCACGGTGACTATCGCTCTGAGGATGACCTGCGCCGATTGCTCAAGACCCGTGTTGCTGGCACCAGTCCGGCCAACCTCATGCTGAACCTGCCCGGCATCGGCTTCGATGTCTCGGTTTTCGATGGCTTCCAGACCATCCTACGCCAACACGTCTCTGAAGGCACTCCTTGCATTGTTCACCTTTGGACTGAGCCGCTGCCATATTGGCAGGATGCAGTAGTTCACGCAGTCGTCGTGACAGATATCACCGAAGACACTGTCGTGCTTAACGATCCTGTGCAGGCGACGCCCGCAATTCCGGTTCCCCTGGACGCTTTTCTACAGGCCTGGGCAGCAACAGATCACACCCTCATACTGATTACATCACACGAGCGTTGACCGTCGTTATCGTCGCGCCACGATCACTCCACTAAACATGAACCGCCCCGTTGCTGAGGCCCTGGGTTTCGTACTCCGGCTAGTCACTGAGATAATCCAGAAAGTATTCCTGATCTTGCCAGTACGCACACCCGCCAAAAAAACAATGCCCTGACCTGTGAACTGGTCAGGGCATTGTCTGTGGACCTGTGAAACGCTTTACGCCGGCGCGGCCGCCATCTGCTTGTAGCCATTGCCATTGGGCGATGACGGCGCCGGCGCGGCCAGGGCGTCGATCTCGGCCTGGCGGCGGAACTGGCTCATGTAGAGCTCGTGGTAGAAGCCATGCTGCGCCAGCAGCTCCTCGTGCCGGCCGCGCTCCACGATCTGCCCCTGATCCAGCACCAACACCTCGTCGGCGTTGCGGATGGTGCTCAGCCGGTGGGCGATGACGAAGCTGGTGCGGTCTTTGAGCAGCTCGTTCAGCGCCTTCTGGATCAGCCGCTCGGTGCGGGTGTCCACGCTGGAGGTGGCTTCGTCCAGGATCAGGATGCGCGGATTGGCCAGCGCGGCGCGGGCGATGCTGATCAACTGGCGCTGGCCCTGGCTCAGGCCGCCGCCCCGCTCGCCCAACACCGTGTTGTAGCCATCGGGCAGGCGGTCGACGAAGGTGTCCACGCTGGCCAGCCTGGCCGCGGCGATTACCTCCTCATCGGTGGCGTCGAGCCGGCCGAAGCGGATATTCTCCATCACCGAGGTGCTGAACAGGAAGGAATCCTGCAGGACGATGCCGATCTGCTGGCGCAGCGACTCGGCCGTCACGGCGCGCACGTCGATGCCGTCGATCAGCAGCGCGCCGCTGGTCACGTCCCAGAAGCGGGGGATCAGGTTGATGACGGTGGTCTTGCCCGCGCCGGTGGGGCCGACGATGGCGATGGTCTTGCCGGGCTCGGCCGTGAAGCTGATGCCGTTCAGCACCGACACATCCTTCTTGTACTCCGCGCGGACATCCTGGAACTCGACCTTGCCGACGATGGGAGGCATGGGCTGGGCATTGGGCGCGTCCTGCACCGAGGGAATCTCGTCCATCAGGCCGAAGATGCGCTCCATGCCGGCCAGCGCGTTCTGAATGTTGGTCCACAACAGCGCGATCTGCTGGATCGGCTGGTTGAAGCGCTGCACGTAGGTGATGAAGGTGATCACCAGGCCGACGGAGATGGTCGCGCCGAACAGGGTTTGGTTGCGCAGCAGCGCAATGCCGCCGACGCAGGCCACGATAGCCAGCGCGGCGTAGCCCAGCGCCTCCAGCGACGGCGCCAGCGCGCTGGTATAGCTCACAGCCTTGATGTTGGCGTCGCGGTTGGCCGCGTTGGTCACCATGAACTGTTGGATATTCTCATCCTCGCGGCCGAAGGCCTGCACCTCGCGCACGGCCGCAATGCTCTCCTGCAGTTCGGCGTTGACGTTGCCCAGGTCCTCGCGCGCCCGGCGAAAGGCCTTGCGCGCCTGGCCGGAAAGCCAGAAGGTCACCAGCAACATCGCTGGCACGGCCACCAGGCTGATCAGTGCATAGGGCACGCTCAACGTCAACATGCTGTAGCCGACCCAGACCAGCAGCAGGATGCCGCCCAACACCTGAAGCAGTGCGAAGTTGATGGCCTGCGAGATGATCTCGGTGTCGTTGGTGATGCGGCTCATCAGGTCGCCAGCCTCGTGCTCGGTGTAGAAGCCCAGCGAAAGCTGGTGCATGTGGCCAAACAGTTGTTCGCGCAGGTTGCGCAGCACGTGCTGGCCCGACCAGGTCATCAGAAAGAACTGCACGCCGGTCGAGAGCGAGATGAAGACGTACAGCCCCAGGATGATCAGCGACATGCGGCCCAGGCCGGCCAGCCGCTGCTCCACGGTCAGCCGTGTGGGGTCGCTCTCCAGGGTGCAGTTCTGTTGGCCCGCCTGCTGCATGTTGCTTAGAAAGGAGGGCATAGCCGCGCCGGCCGGATCGCCGGTCGTCGCCGGAGAGACAGTCACCAGGTAGCAGTCCACCGTCGAACCCAGCAGCTCGGGGATCTTGACCTGCGCCCAGGTCGAGCTGATCAGCAGCGTGGCGACGATCAGCAGCACCCACCAATAAGGTTTGAAGTAGCCGGCCAGACGCCCCAGAGTCTGGCGCGTGTTGCTCGGCTTGATGTTATCCTGGGCCATCAAACGGCCCATTCCACTGGCTCCACCATGCATCAGGCCACCTCCTCTTCAAGCTCCACATCGCTGACAAGCTGCGAGGTGTAGATGTCGGCGTAGATTTCGCTGGATTCCATCAGCTCGGCATGTCTGCCGTGGGCAACGATGCGGCCTTTGTCCAGCACCAGGATCTGATCGGCGTGCATCACCGTGCTGATGCGCTGGGCGATCACGAAGCTGGTGCGGCCCTGCATCAGGCGATCCAGCGCCTTCTGGATGTGGTATTCGGTCTCCAGGTCCACAGCGCTGGTGGAATCGTCCAGGATCAGGATGTGCGGGTCCATCAGCAGGGCGCGGGCGATGGCGATGCGCTGCTTCTGGCCGCCGCTCAGGGTGGCCCCGCGCTCGCCCACCGGCGTGTCATAGCCCTGGGGGAAGGAGAGGATGAAGTCGTGCGCGGCCGCGGCTTTAGCTGCGGCCTCGATCTCCTCCTGGCTGGCCTCAGGCCGGCCAAAGGCGATGTTGTCGCGAATCGCGCCGGTGAAGAGGGTCGTCTCCTGCAGCACGATGCCGATCTGGGCGCGCAGCGACTCCAGCGTGACATCGCGCAGATCGTGGCCATCGATCAGGATGCGTCCCTCGCTGGGATCGTAGAAGCGCGGAATCAGGTTGATGATGGTGGTCTTGCCCGACCCTGTCACGCCCAGCAGCGCGACCGTCTCGCCCGGCTTGGCCGTGAAGCTGACATCCGACAGCACCGGATCGCCGCCGCTGTAGTAGCGGAAGGTGACCTG
>JAJTXO010000266.1 GCA_021463315.1 Caldilineales bacterium
AAGCGGCGTTGATGTCATGTGTCCTACGATACCACAGCTTTGTTTGATCTGCGTTAGCCAACTGCTAGCGTTGTGTTAGAAAGCCTGAATAGTTACGCTTTGGGTTTGAAGGGCGGTTGCACGGTGTGTAACCCGCAATCCAGCATCGTGGAAGGCTCTTCTGGTTACGAGTTACGCGCGAACCACGATCTGGCATACCCACACGCACCTCGCTCCAATCCGGGTTACGAATTACGAATTACGTGTTACGTCTAGATCTGTCATACCCACACGCACCTCGCTCCAATCCGGGTTACGAGTCACGAATTACGTGTTACGTAACCCCATCGTCTCCGCCAGCCCGAACAGCACGTTCATGTTCTGCACGGCCTGGCCCGACGCGCCCTTGAGCAGGTTGTCGATGCTGCTGGTGACGATCAGCGTCGGCGAGTTGGGCACGAAGGTCAGGCCGATGGCGCAGCGGTTGCTGTGGACGACATGCTGCAGCGTCGCGACCTTGCCGGCTGGCAGCAGATGCACGAAGGGCTCGCCGCGGTAGGCGTCGTTGTAGGCCGCGCGCACCGCGGCCTCGTCCACGCTGTCGGGCAGCGTGACGTACAGGGTGGACAGGATGCCGCGGCTCACCGGCAGCAGGTGGGGCGAGAAGACAATCTGCAGCTTCTGCCGCTCATCGTTCATCGTTCCGCCTTCAGCCTTCAGCTCCTGCTCCATCTCGGCGATGTGGCGGTGGCTGTAGCCGATGCTGTAGGGCGACAGGTTCTCGTTGGCCTCGACGAAGCTGGTGGTCAGGCTGGGCTTGCGGCCCGCGCCGCTGACGCCCGACTTGCTGTCCGCGATCACCTGGCCGGCCAGCCAGCCCGCGCGGGCCAGCGGTGTCAGCCCCAGAATCACGCTGGTGGGGTAGCAGCCGGGGTTGGCCACCAGCCCGGCGCCCGCGATCTCGGCCCGGTGCAGCTCTGGCAGGCCATAGACCGCCTCGGCCAGCAGCGCGGGCTGGCTGTGCGGCGTTTGATACCAACGCTGATAGGTGGCCGCGTCGTGCAGCCGGAAGTCCGCGCTGAGGTCGATGGCCTTGACGCCAGCCGCGCGTACCGCGGCCACGGCCGGCATAGAGGCTGCGTGCGGCAGGCAGAGGAAGACCACATCCGCCTCGGCCAGCGGCGCATCGGCCATGGCCAACAACGGCTCGTCCCAGGGACAGGGGAACAGATCGCTCAGCCGCTGGCCCGCGGAGTTCTCGCTGGTCAGCCAGGCGATCTGCACGGCCGGGTGGCTGCGCAACAGTCTATACAGTTCGATACCGGTGTAGCCGGTGGCGCCGATGATGCCGGCTTGGATCATGGATCTTTCCTCAGCGGTTGTGGCGAACAAAAAAAGCCCTCCGCCTGGAGAGCTTTGCTGCCGCGGTCAACGATGAACTGGGCCCAAGCACAACTATCCAGACTAATGTCCGGGATAGCGAGCGGGCCTCCTGGCATCGAGCAACGGGTGATTCATGGCACGCTGTATATCACAAAAGCCACACCCTGTCAAACCGGCTGGCGTTTGCCCAGCGCCGGCAGCTTGAGCTTCTTCCTGGCCGGCTTGTCGTGGCCGGTCTCGATCTCAACTGTGGGCTGGCGCTTGGCGCGAAGCTGCTGCACGGTATGGGCCGCGACCTCTTTGCCATGTTCCAGCGCGTCGTCGAACAGCCGGCGCAGCTCCTTCTGGCGCAGCTTTTCGCCGGTGACGAAATAGTGGTAGACTGCCTGGCCGGTGGCATAGGTGCCGGCATAGGCGACGGCCGTCTTGAGCACCACGCCCAGCGGCAGGAAGCCCACCAGCTCCCGCGCCACCTGGCGCCAGAGAAAGCCCGCGCCCACCACGCCGGCCACCTTGGGGATGATCTCGGCCGGCGTGCCGTTTTCCCCCATCAGCAGGCCCAGCTTGTAGGCCATCACCACCTGGTTCTTGGTCAGAATCACCACATCGGCTACCGCGAAGGGGATGCCCAGCCCTGGAATCATCTCGGCCAGGCCGGTGCCGGCTGCGTAGCCAGCGTTGACGCGGCTGGTGCTGGTGATCAGCCCCTGCGCGGCCGCGGGCCGCAGGCCAGGGAAGGCGCGGCCGGCCGCCAGTTGACGCTCGGGCAGCAGCCGGACCACCGCCGGCAGCAGCTCCTTGCGGATCGTCTCGTCATCCTCCAGCGCGCAATGCACCGTCTGCACCTGGCCGCTGCTCCGGCCGCCCAGCACGGCATCCACGGCCGCAGCCTGGGCCGGGTTTTGCACCAGCAGCAGCGGCGCGGGCTGGGCCAACAGCGCGGCCAGGCTTGCACTGAGCTCCGTCGAAGTGCTGTCGCTGCGCAGTTGCTGCGCGTCCTCCAACAGCACGATGCGCAGGTCGTAGCCGGCCAGCGCGGCCAGTTCCCCGGCCTGCAAGGGCAGCCGGTAGGAGGGGATGGCCGTCACCATGTGCTCGGCGCCCAGCGGGCCCTGCTGCAGCAGGGCCAGGAAGCGCGTGGTCTTGTCGTCCGCGCCCACCAGCGCCAGGCGCGGCGTCTGCTCGATCTCATCGCGAATGCGCAGGATGTCGATCTCCGAGAAGGTCTTCCACATGGGGCTAAGTTCGTTCATTCGTGGCATCAAAGCACCGTATCGCTCGAATCGAGGATGGCTTGCACACGCGCTTCCAGCAGGTATTGATCCTGCAAGGGGGGCAAGGCCAGCACCGCCTCGCGGGCCAGATCGGGCTGGCCCTGCGGGTCGTCGGGATGATAGCGCAACAGCAGCGCCTGCCCCAGGCGGGGCGAGGCGTCGACGGTGGCCAGCCGGCGCAGATCAAGCTGGCGCGGCCGGCGCAGCGGCGCATGCACCGTCAGATGCTGGCCCTCCAGCGTCACCTTGGACCAGCCGCGCGGCAGCGAGACCGCGCCCAGGGCCAAGACCAGCAGCAGAAACAGCCACTTGTCGACCGCGGGCGCCAGCAACGCATCGACCAGAATGGCCACGGCCAACAGCAGGGGCAGGCTGTAGAAGAACTGAAAGCTGGGCCGGACCCGCAGCTCCAGCCGTTCGTCCTGGCTGGCGTCGGTGGGGGCGGATGGATCGTGTGGCTGGCTCACGTGGCCTGCTCCAGCCGGCGCTCGATGGCCTGGCGCACCACGCGCGTCTCCGCGGGCAGGTAGACCGGCGGGTTGGCCAGCGTCGCCTCCACCTCGCTCAGGGTGTCCTCGTGGTAGCCGGTTTTGAACGCGGTGAACTTCAGGCCGTGCGCGGTGGAGATCACCACCACCCGATCGCTGTGCTGGATCACGCCCCGCTCGGCCAGCTTGAACAGCACCGCCAGCGCCACCCCTGTGTGGGGGCAGCAATACATGCCGGTGCGATCGGCCCGGGCGGCCGCGTTGGCCAGCTCGTGCTCTGTGGCCTGTTCGACGATGCCGTCGAAGTCCTGGACAGCCCGCACCGCCTTCTCGTAGCTGACCGGATCGCCGATCTGGATCGCCGAGGCCAGGGTGCTCTGGGCCTGCATCGCGGCCTTCTCGCGAAAGCCGCCCAGAAAGCTGAGGTAGAAGGGGTTGGCCTTGGCCGCCTGGGCCGCCACCAGGCGCGGCAGCTTGCTGATGATGCCCAGATTCTTGAGCAGCTTCAGCCCCTTGGCCAGCGCGCTGATGTTGCCCAGATTGCCCACGGGGATGATGATCCAGTCGGGCACGGCCCAGTCGAATTGCTGCACGATCTCGATGCCCACCGTCTTCTGGCCCTCGATGCGCAGGCTGTTCATGCTGTTGGCCAGATAGATGCTGTTGTCCTCGGTGATCTCCTGGACGATCCTCATGCAGCCGTCGAAGTCGGTGTCCAGCGCCAGCACCAGCGCGCCGTTGGCGATGGGCTGGATGAGCTGGGCCGCGCTGACCTTGCCGCGGGGCAGGAAGACGATGGTGGGAATGCCCGCGGCCGCGCCGTAGGCCGCCAGCGCGGCCGAGGTGTCGCCGGTGCTGGCACAGGCTACCGCTTTGACCGGGCTGTGGCCGCTGCGCATCATCTGGTTGACCACGCTGACCAGCACCGTCATGCCCAGATCCTTGAAGGAGCCGGTGTGCGAGTTGCCGCACATCTTGACCCACAGGTCCTCGACGCCGATCTGCTGGCCCAGGCGATGGGCCCAGAAGAGGTTGCTGTTGCCCTCGAACATGGAGACCACGTTGTCGTCGTCGATGTCGGGGACCACCCACTCCTTCTTGCCCCACACCCCGCTGCCGTAGGGCCAGTGCGAGCTGGCGGTGCGGGTGTTCAGCAGTTGCATCCAGGCGGCCGGGCTGCGGCTTTGCAGCGCGGCCACGTCGTGCTCCACCTCCAGCAGCCCGCCGCAGGTGGGGCAGCGATAGATCACTTCATACAGCGACCAGCGGCCCTGGCAGCCGCGCACGCATTGAAACCAAGCAGAATAAGCCATAGTTGGTACCCGGTAAACGAAGTTCAGTACTTCACGATTTTGGTCTCACGCCAAGGCGCAAAGGCCGCAAAGATCGGATTGCGGCCGAGAGACTTCGGAAGTCGCCGCAGTAGAGCTGAATCGAGCCGTTCACCCGAAACTGCGTCCTTGTGAGTGCAGCGGCGACTTCCGAAGTCTTGCTGCGCAAGCTGTGGCGTTATCCCCGGCGATGCAGCGTCATGCGCATGCCATGCTTGGGGCGCAGCGTGATCAGCGGCTCCAGCGCTACCGGCTGGCCCAGCACCAGGCGCGCCTGCCAGCGCTGGGCCAGCGCTGCCAGCACCAGAATGCCCTCGGTCCAGGCGAAGCCCTCGCCGATGCAGACGCGTGGGCCGGCGCTGAAGGGAAAGTAGCTGAACCTGGGCCGGCGCGCCTGAGCTTCTGGCGTCCAGCGGTTGGGGTCGAAGCGCTCGAAGTCGAACCAATAGCGCGGATCGCGGTGCATCACGTATTGGCTGACGAAGACGGTGGCGCCCGGCTCGATCACGTAGTCCCGCACGGGGTAGGGCTCGACCACCTGGCGGCCGATGGCGTAGGCCGGCGGATAGAGCCGCATCGCCTCGCTGAGCACCATGCGGGTGTAGGGCAGGTTGGGCAGATCGTCCAGGGTGGGGGTGCGGCCGGCCAACACCTGATCCAACTCCTTGTGCAGCCGCCGCTCTTCGGCTGGATTCTGCGAGAGCAGGTACCAGGTCCAGGTCAGCGCGTTGGCCGTGGTTTCATGTCCAGCCAAAAAGAGGGTCATCGCCTCGTCGCGCACCTGTACATCGCTCATGCCGCCCTGTTCATCCTGCGCGGCCAACAGCATGGAGACCAGATCGCCGCGATCCTCCTCGCTGGCTCGCCGCTGGGCAATGATGCGGTAGATGGTGGCATCCAGCCGCTGGCGCGCCTGCTCGGCCCGCTGGCTGGCTGGCAAGGGCAGCTTCTCGGACAGCTCGCCGCCGGGCAGCAGCAGCCGGTTGACCG
Organism: Caldilineales bacterium; assembly: GCA_021463315.1. Taxonomy (GTDB): domain Bacteria; phylum Chloroflexota; class Anaerolineae; order JAAEKA01; family JAAEKA01; genus JAAEKA01. The sequence continues at coordinate 5,446 of JAJTXO010000266.1, forward strand.
CGTGCAGCGCCTCGGTCAGCGCCTGGCCGATCTCGGCCGCCTCGCCCTCCACGTCGGCGTCGAACAGCGCCTTGCCCACGATGGCCAGGGTCAGGCGCATCATCTCCTGCGCCATGTCCACCGCCGCGCCGTTTCCCAGCTCTTGCCAGCGCTCAGCGGTTTGCTCGGCGCGGTGGGCCATCACCTGGCTGTAGGCTGCCATGCGCTGGCGGTGAAAGGCTGGCTGCACCAGGCGGCGTTGGCGCAGGTGCAGCTCGCCCTCGCTGGTCAACAGCCCGTCGCCCAACAGCCGGCGCGCCACCTGCAAGGCGCGGCTCTTGACGAAGCTGCGGTGATGCGTCACCAGCACATCCTGGATCAGCTCAGGATGGTTGATCAGATAGAAGTGCAGCCCCCGGGTCTGCATGTGGGCGATGTCGCCATAGGAGGCCATCTCGCGCAAAAAGCCCAGCCGGTCCGCGCCAAAACGCAGCACGAACTGCATAGGGAAGCGTTCCTTGGGGCCAGGCGGATAGCGTGGGGTACGTTTTCTT
>JAJTXO010000267.1 GCA_021463315.1 Caldilineales bacterium
GTAGTTCACGATTCTCACGCAAAGCCGTCAAAAATGCCAGGAATCTCTGCCCTTTGCGGTCTTTGCGCCTTTGCGTGAGACAACAATCGTGAAGTACTGGTTTTGCTCTTGTGTTTATCCGTCGGCCGGCAGCGACGCTGGCCTCAGTTTCACCTAACTCGACGAGGAGGTAGTTCTGTGACCAACAGACATCGGCTTATTTCTTTCACGGTGATGGTCGCGATGATCGTCACCAGCCTGCTGCCCATCGCGGCCTCGGCCGCGGCGCCGCTGCGCTCGCCTGCTCAGGTCAATGTCGCCGGCAGCTTCGAGGAAAGCATCGGCGGCAGCAACTGGTCCAACAACGACCCGCTGACCAACCTGAGCGACAGCAACGGCGACGGCGTCTGGCAATTCGTGGCCACGCTGCCCAATGCCGCCAGCTACGAGTACAAGATCGTGGAGAACGGCGACTGGAACAGCTCCTTCCCGGCTGAAAACGTGGCCTTCACGGTGGACGCGGGCGAGGAGGTGCGCTGGCTGTACGACGAGCGCGACCACTTCGTCTCCGACACCACGCGTCACCTGGTGGCGGCCGCGGTCGGCAACTTCGCCGGCGCGATCGGCGGCGCGGACTGGGCGCCGGACAACCTGCGCACCTGGATGAAGGATGGCGACGGCGACGGCGTCTACACCTTCACCGCGACCCTCGCTGCCGGCAGCTATGAGTACAAGGTGGCGCTGAACCAGAGCTGGGATGTCTCCTTCCCGGCCAGCAACGTGGCCTTCAGCGTGCCGGCCGGCGGCGCAGAGGTCACCTTCTACTTCAACGGCGACACCCACGAGGTGTGGGAAGAGGTGGGCGGCGCGCCGGCCGACGAGGATCTGGTGGCCGAGCCGGTGCAGGCTGCGATCCAGGACGAGGTGATGTACTTCGTCCTGCCTGACCGCTTCGACAACGGCGATCCCAGCAACGACGAGGGCGCGTTCCCCGGCGGCACGCTGGCGCAGACCGGCTTCCTGCCCACCGACAAATCCTTCTACCACGGCGGCGACCTGGCCGGCCTGCAAGGCAAGCTGGACTACCTGGCCGGGCTGGGCGTCACCTCTATCTGGATGACCCCCGTGCTGAAGAACGCCCCCACCGGCCCCGACAGCTCCACCTCCTTCGGCATCGGCGGCTCCTACCACGGCTATTGGATCCTGGACTACGAGACGGCCGATCCGCACCTGGGCGCCGACGCCGAGCTGCAGGCCTTCGTGGCTGAGGCGCACGACGCGGGGATCAAGGTCTTCTTCGACATGGTGGTGAACCACACGGCCGATGTCATCGACTACGCCGAGGGGACCAGTCTCTACCGCAACAAGACCGACTATCCCTTCAAGGACGCCAACGGCGTCGCCTTCGACGACATGGACTATGTGGGCACGGGCAACTTCCCCGAGCTGGATCATGCCGTCAGCTTCCCCCACACGCCGGTGTTCGCCGATCCGGGCGACGAGACGGCCAAGAACCCTGCCTGGCTGAACAACCGCATCTACTACCACAACCGCGGCGACTCCACCTTCAGCGGCGAGAGCACCATCTACGGCGATTTCTTCGGGCTGGACGACCTGTTCACCTCGCACCCCGACGTGATCAGCGGCTACACCGAGATCTTCAAGAACCTGATCGACGACTACGACGTCGATGGCTTCCGCCTGGACACGGTCAAGCATGTCCATACTGAGCTGTGGCAGGAGCTGGCGCCGGCAGTGATCGCCTACGCCCAAAGCCAGGGCAAGGCCGACTTCACCATGTTCGGCGAGGTGTTCGACGGCAGCGCCGAGGCCCTCAGCTTCTACACCACGGCCGGCCAGATTCCGTCGGTGCTGGACTTCGGCCTGCACGGCGCGGTGGCCAGCGTGGGCATCAACGGCGGTCCCACCAACACCCTGCGCGACCTGTTCGCCAACGACGACTACTTCACCGACGCGGACAGCAACGCCTATCAACTGGCCACCTTCGTCAGCAACCACGACGGCGGCATCGAGCGCACCGGCTACGCGCTGCGCCGCGCCTTCCCCGCGGCCAGCGATGCCGAGCTGGTGCAGCGGATGACCTGGAACTACGCCATGCTCTACTTCGCGCGTGGCTTCCCGGTGATCTACTACGGCGACGAGCAGGGCTTCGTGGGCGGCGGCAGCGACAAGCTGGCGCGCGAGGACATGATGCCCAGCCTGGTGCCGGAGTACATGGACAACGACCTGATCGGCACCGACGCTACGCCGGCCGACGCCAACTTCGACGCCACGCACCCGCTCTATCTGGCGCTGGCCGAGCTGGCCCAGGTGCGGGCCGACAACCTGGCGCTGCGCCGCGGCGCGCAGATCCAGCGCTACAGCGCCGACGGCCCTGGCCTCTTCGCCTTCTCTCGCATCGAGCGCGCTGAGCAGATCGAGTATGTGGTGGCCTTCAACAGCGCGGCGGCCAACGCCAGCGCGACCTTCCCGGTCTACCTGGCCAACACCGAGTACAGCGCGGTCTACCCGGCCGGCGGCGCGGCGCTGACCAGCAGCGCGGGCGGCGAGCTGACGGTGAATCTGCCGGCCAACGGCGTGGCGGTCTACAAGGCCGCGAGCGCGCTGCCGCCCAGCGCGGCCGCGCCGGCTGTGACCTTCAGCACGCCAGCCAACGGCGGCGAGGTCAACGGCCGCTTCGAGGTGGGCGTCGAGCTCAGCACCGGCCAACTGGCCGAGGTGACCTTCGTGGTCAAGGTGGGCAGCGGCGCCTGGGAGCTGGTGGGTGTGGACACCAACGCGCCCTACCGCGTCTTCTACGACGCCAGCAGCCTGCCGGCCGGCACGGCGCTGACCTTCCGCGCCATCGCCAACGACCTGAACGAGCATCTGAACGGCGCCAGCCTGAGCGTGACGGTGGCCGAGCCGCCCGCGCCCAGCGGGCCCCGCTACGCGCTGATTCACTACAACCGGCCGGACGGCGACTACGGCGACCCCACCAGCAGCAACTACAACGACTTCTGGGGGCTGCATCTGTGGGGCGACGCGGTGGCCAACCCCACCGACTGGACCTCGCCGATGCCCTTCTTCGGCGAGGACGACTACGGCGTCTGGGCCTGGGTGGAGCTGGCCGACGCGACGCAGCCGGTGAACTTCATCGTCCATCGCGGCGACGTCAAGGACCCGCCCAACAGCCCCGACCGCTTCTTCAACCCCATGCAGAGCCCGCAGATCTGGCTTCAGCAGGACGATGGGGAGATCTACACCAGCCAGGCCGACGCGCAGGGCACTGTGACCGTGCGCTATCACCGGGCCGACGGCAACTACGGCGATCCCACCAGCAGCAACTTCGAGGACTTCTGGGGGCTGCACCTGTGGACGCCGCTGGGCGACCTGACCGGCTGGACCACCCCCAAGCCGTTCGACGGCGTGGACGAATACGGCGCGTACTACACGCTGCGCGCCGCGGATTACCCCGGCCTGCTGGACTTCTCGCTGCCCATCAACTTCATCCTGCATCGCGGCAACGAGAAGGACCCGGTGGACAGCCCCGACCGCAGCTTCGATCCGGCGCAGTTCGCGACCGTCTGGCTGCAATCGGGCGATGTGGAGGTCTACACCCAGGAGGGCGCGGCCAGCGACTTCGCGCTGCTGCACTATCGCCGGCCGGCCGGCGACTACGGCGACTACACCAGCCCCAACTTCAACGACTTTTGGGGCATGCATGTCTGGGGCGACACCACCAACACCGTCTCCTGGGACAACCCGCTGCGCCCCATCGGCTTCGACACCTTCGGCGCGATCTTCAAGGTCAGCCTGACGGCTAACCCCCAGCAGATCGGCTACATCCTGCACAAGGGAGACGAGAAGGACCCTGGCCCGGACCAGTTCCTGATCTTCGACGACAAGGGGCACGAGGTGTGGCAGCTTCAGGGCGCGGATCCTGAGGATCCCTACGTGCGGCCGGTGCCGCAGGCGGGCGGCGGCAACGCGGGCAACATCCACGAGCAGCGCGCCTACTGGGTGCTGGAGGACACCATCGCCTGGGAAGACGCCGAGAGCGCGGCCAACAGCTACACCCTCTGCTACGCGCCCGAAGGCGGCCTGGAGGCCACAGCCAGCGGCGTCACCGGCGGCGACTGCATCGACCTGACGCGCGATCCGGCCGGCCTGCCGCAGGCTGTGCGCGAGAAGATGCCGCACATCGCCGGCCTGGCCGCGCTGAAGATCGGCGCGGGCGACCTGGGCCTGGTTCCTGAGATCCTGCGCAGCCAGATCGCGGTCTCCGCGGTCAACGGCGCGGGGGTGGCGCAGGACGCCACCGGCCTGCAGATCCAGGGCGTGCTGGACGATCTGTTCACCTACGAGGGCGACCTGGGCGTGACCTGGGCGAACGGCGCGCCGACGATCCGTGTCTGGGCGCCGACCGCCAAGAACGTCACCTTCCACCGCTTCGCTGACAGCGATCCCGCCACGGCCAGCACCACTGCGCCCATGGTCTACGATCCGGCCAGCGGCGTCTGGAGCATCACCGGCGAGGCGGGCTGGGAGTGGCAGTACTACCTGTTCGAGGTCGAGGTGTGGGTCAACTCGACGCGGGCCGTGGAGCACAACCTGGTCACCGATCCCTACAGCTTCAGCCTGGCCATGGACAGCACCCGCAGCCAGATGGTGGATCTGAGCGATCCGGCGCTGCAGCCGGCCGGCTGGAACGCGCTGGAGAAGCCGGCCCTGTCCGCGGCCGAGGATCTGACCATCTACGAGCTGCACGTGCGCGACTTCAGCGTCAACGACCCCACGGTGCCGGACGATCTGAAGGGCACCTTCAAGGCCTTCACCCTGCCGGACAGCAACGGCGTGTTGCACTTGCAGGCCTTGCAGCAGGCTGGCCTGAAGGTGCTGCACCTGCTGCCCACCATGGACATCGCCACCATCAACGAGAACAAGGCCGAGTGGCAGGCGCCGGCCTTCAGCGATCTGGCGGTCTTTGGGCCAGCCTCGCAGGAGCAGCAGGCGCTGCTGGAGCAGACCATCGACCTGGACGCGTTCAACTGGGGCTATGATCCGTGGCACTACACCGTGCCGGAGGGCAGCTACAGCACCGATCCTGACGGCCCGCAGCGCATCGTGGAGTTCCGCGAGATGGTGCAGGCGCTGAACCAGATGGGGCTGCGGCTGGCCATCGACGTGGTCTACAACCACACCAACGCCAGCGGCCAGGGCGATCAATCGGTGCTGGACCGCATCGTGCCCGGCTACTACCATCGTCTGAACGACCGCGGCGGCGTCGAGACCAGCACCTGCTGCCAGAACACCGCCACCGAGTTCAACATGATGGAGAAGCTGATGATCGACTCGGTGCTGACCTGGGCGGTGGACTACAAGGTCGATTCCTTCCGCTTCGATCTGATGGGCCACCACATGAAGCGCAACATGGTCAAGCTGCGCGCCGAGCTGGACGCGCTGACCCCGCAGAACAGCGGCGTCGACGGCGAGGAGATCTACGTCTACGGCGAGGGCTGGGACTTCGGCGAAGTGCAGGGCAACGCCCGCGGCGTCAACGCCACCCAGTTCAACATGGCCGGCACCGGCATCGGCACCTTCAGCGACCGGCTGCGCGACGCGGTGCGCGGCGGCGGCCCCTTCGACGGCGGCCAGGATCTGATCCGCCGCCAGGGCTGGGCCAACGGTCTGTACTACGACCCCAACGCGCTGAACAGCGGCGCGCCGGCCGAGCTGCAGGAGCTGCTGCATCTGACCGACCTGACCAAGCTGGGCATGGCCGGCAACCTGGCCGACTACCAACTGGTGGACATGCACGGCAACCTGGTGACAGGCGCGCAGATCGACTACAACGGCCAGCCGGCCGGCTACACCCAGGACCCGCAGGAACAGATCATCTACGTCAGCAAGCACGACAATCAGGCTCCAGCAAGGGCTACGCGATCGGCCTGACCGGAACCGAAGTAAAAGGCATCTTCGG
>JAJTXO010000268.1 GCA_021463315.1 Caldilineales bacterium
AACGCATATCTGCGAGATCATCGACTCGCTCCTCTCGCAACCTGTTCAGCACATCCGACGAATCGGGCAATTCGACGTGGCGACGCTCTTCTGCGATACGACTGCGAGAGATCTGGGCCTGCGCCAGGGCCGCGATTTGCCGCTCGCGTTGCCCCGCATCGCGCCTTTCCAGTTGCTCAAATCGCAGCAGATCTGCATAGCTGATCCAGGCAATCATCGGCTTGCCATGGCGCCCTACCACCAAACGCTCGCCCGAGTACGCCACGCGAGCCATCAGATCAGAGAAAGCCCGCTTGGCTTCGACTACCGTTATAACGCCGTCCATAGCACCTCCAAGAATGGTCAGAAGGACCAGAATGATCATATTTTATTGTCATCTCGGCAATCTGTCAAGGCGGTCGGCTGATGGCGCATGCCTATGACGCCATCGTCGTCGGCTCGGGCCCCAACGGGCTGGCCGCGGCCATCACCCTGGCGCGCGCTGGCCGTGCGGTGCTGGTGATCGAGGGCCGCGACACCGTGGGCGGGGGGATGCGCACGGCCGAGCTGACCCTGCCCGGCTTTCGCCACGACATCTGCTCGGCGGTGCATCCGCTGGGCGTGGCCTCCCCCTTCTTCCGCAGCCTGCCGCTGGAGGAGCACGGCCTGCGCTGGATCCAGCCGGACGCGCCGCTGGCCCATCCCCTGGATCACGGCCAGGCCATCGTGCTGGAGCGCTCCATCGACGCCACAGCCGCCTATCTGGGGCGGGACGGCGCGGCTTGGCGCCGCCTGATCGAGCCGCTGGCCGAACAGTGGGAGGGGATCCTGGCCGATCTGCTGGGGCCGCTGCGTGCGCCGCGCCATCCGCTCCCCTTTGCCCGCTTCGGCGCCGGTGCAATCCTGCCGGCGGCCGTCTTGGCGCGGACATGGTTCCGCGGCCCGCGGGCGCGGGCGCTCTTCGCCGGCCTGGCCAGCCATTCCATCATGCCGCTGGGCAAGCCGGTGACGGCCGCCTATGGCCTGATGCTGGGGCTGCTGGCCCACGGCGTCGGCTGGCCCATGCCGGCCGGCGGCTCGCAGAGCATCGCCGACGCGCTGGCCTCCTATCTGCGCAGCCTGGGCGGGGAGATCCAAACCGGCTGCTGGGTGCAGTCGTTGGCCGAGCTGCCGCCAGCCAGCGCGTATCTATTCGACATAACGCCGCGCGATCTGCTCAGAATCGCCGGCGATGCGCTGCCGGCCGGCTACCGGCGCAGCCTCAGCCGTTACCGCTACGGCCCGGGCGTCTTCAAGCTGGACTATGCGCTGGATGGGCCGATCCCCTGGCGCAACCCGGCCGTCGGCCGCGGCGGCACGGTGCATGTGGGGGGGACGCTGGCCGAGATCGTCGCCTCGGAGCAAGACGCCTGGCAGGGGCGGCACGCCGAGCGGCCCTATGCGCTGGTGGTGCAGCCCAGCCTGTTCGATCCCAGCCGCGCGCCGGCCGGCCAGCACACCGCCTGGGCCTATTGCCACGTCCCCAACGGCTCCACGGTGGACATGAGCGCGGCCATCGAGGGGCAGATCGAGCGCTTCGCCCCTGGCTTCCGCGACCGCATCCTGGCCCGCCGCGCCATGAACGCGGCGCAACTGGAGCAGTACAACCCCAACTACGTGGGCGGCGATATCAACAGCGGCGTGCAGGACCTGTTCCAGCACTTCACCCGTCCCGCCGTGCGCATCTCCCCCTACACCACCCCCAATCCGCGCATCTTCCTCTGCTCCTCGGCCACCCCGCCCGGCGGCGGCGTGCATGGCATGTGCGGCTACTGGGCCGGCCAGGCCGCGCTGCGCTGTTTCGGATCCGCCGCTGGCCGGGCATCGTGACTGTGCTCATCCGCGCGACAGCCTGCCTGGTCGACGCGCGCGAGTCGTATGAGATGGGCTGCGCAGGCAGTGGATCAAGCTCACGGCGGCGGAGAATTCGTTTGACGCCGGCTAACCGGGATGGTAGAATGCCACCCAATGACCGAATATGCCTGAACTATCCACCAAAGAACATGCTGCCGGCTCGAGCCAACCGCTTTGACACTCCCTGGCTGCGAATGGTAGAATAGCATCAAGAGAATAGTGGTTGAGAAAGTGACAGACGGAGCGCTCCATGTTCGAAGCTGAACTGAGGCGAATGCGGGATTTCATCCGCGCTCGTCGCTATGTGATGACGCTACACGCTGACGATGAGATGGAAGCTGACGGTCTGTCGATCTTCGACATCGAGAGCGTGATCCTCACCGGCGTGATCACTGAGCGTCAGCGAGACCGTTTGCCCGATGAATGGAAGTATCTCGTGAGCGGCCGGTCATTGGCGGCCACGGCGGTCACAGCAGTGGTCAAGTTCAGCCCAACCGGCAAATTGGTGTTCATCACGGTGTTCAGGGAGTAATGGTGACCGTAATGATCTGCGACATCTGTGGTAACGAAGGTGCGCAAGTGCGGCGCGTTTCGCGCAGCTACGGCCAGGGGGCCGATCTGTTCGTCATCGAGAACGTGCCAATCGTCAGTTGCCCGCATTGCGGCGAAAGCTACTTGACCGCCGAGACTCTACACGAGTTGGAGCGCATCAAGCTGCACCGTCGCTCATGGGCGCAGCAGCGCTCCGTGCCCGTTGCGGAATTCGCGTGACCTTCAGTTGCGACCAGCGCTCTTGACGGCATTCAAGTCCGGTACGTGGCAGAGGGTGGCATCTCCAGCGCTGAAATGCGGCGCCGGCTGGGTGAGGCAGCATGTGGCAATCGCCCAATTGACAACCACCCCAACCTATGCTACATTCTCCGCCACAACCAAACACCCACAGGCGATGATGGAGACGAGTAGGCCGGCCATCCCCTGCACAGCGAGCCCGGGACGGTGCAAGCCGGGCCAGGACAGCAGGTTGAAAATCACTCCGGAGTTGTGGGCTGAAAGGGTTGGTAACTTGGTACATTGGTAAGGTGGTAAATTGGTAAATTGGTGCGACGGCTCGCGACCAATCTACCAGTTCCCAATCTACCAATCTACCAATCTACCCCTCCCCGACTAAGCACCGCCGGGTCGTGGCCCGTTACCGCCACGGGGATGTGATGGCATCCCACTGAGTGGGCGGCGCGCGGCCGAGGGGTCGCAGCCGCCAAACCGGGTGGCACCGCGGGAACTCTCAAGCTCTCGTCCCAGTGTGGACGAGAGCTTTGCTTTTACCGCAAAGAACACAGAGAACGCAAAATCATATCTGCTTCCCCTTTGTGCTCTTTGTGGCTTTTGCGGTGAACAAGCGAACTTTTTATTGCAGCGAGGTCTTCATGTTCAAACCCGTTTCCTCTAAACCCAACTTCGTCGCCCAGGAGCACGCCGTGCTCGACCTGTGGGCGCGCACCGACGCCTTTCGCACGCTGTGGGCCATGAACAAGGGCAACAAGCGTTGGTCGTTCGTCGATGGGCCGATCACGGCCAACGGGCCCATGGGCGTACACCACGCCTGGGGCCGCACCTACAAGGACCTCTATCAGCGCTTCTATGCCATGCAGGGCTACGACGAACGCTATCAGAACGGCTTCGACTGTCAGGGCCTGTGGGTCGAGGTGCTGGTGGAGAAGGAGAAGGGCTTCACCTCCAAGCGCGACATCGAGCGCATGGGGCTGGCCGAGTTCGTCAACATTTGCAAGCAGCGAGTGCTCAACTTCGCCGCCATCCAGACCGAGCAATCGATCCGGATGGGCTACTGGATGGACTGGAACGACCCGGCGCAGCTGCGCTTCCTGCGCGACAAGCTGGAGGAGGACCCCAACCAGGTGATCACCGTGGAGGGCCCGCAAGGCTCTGTCACCGGCACGGTGGAGCAGATCGTCGGCCGGCTGGGCATGCCTGAGCTGGGCGGCTCCTACTTCACCTTTGCCAACGAGAACAACTACCAGATCTGGGGTTTCCTCAAGAAGTGCTGGGAAAAGGGCTGGCTCTACGAGGGCACCGACGTCATGCCCTGGTGCGACCGCTGCGGCACCGGCATCAGCCAGCATGAGATCGTCACCGACGGCTACGAGGAGCTCACCCACACCTCGGTCTATGTGCGCTTCCCCCTGCTCGACGCGGCCGGCCAGCAGCGGCTGGATGCCGAGACCGGCCTGCCCGAGGCGCTGCTGGTCTGGACCACCACCCCCTGGACGTTGACCAGCAACGTAGCCGCGGCCGTGGGGCCAGAGCTGGACTATCTCAAGGTGCAGCAGGAGGGCTGGGTCTACTACCTGGCTAAGGGCGCGTCCAAGCGCGCGCTGGCCGGCCGCCACACGGTGCTGGCGGAGCTCAAAGGCCAGGACATGCTGGGCTGGGCCTATGCCGGCCCCTTCGACGAGCTGCCGGCCGTGCAGGAGGCTTTCCAGAAGACCGGCTACAGCCACATCGTCATCGGCTGGAAGGAAGTGGGCGAAGAGGAGGGCACTGGCATCGTCCACAGCGCGCCCGGCTGCGGCGCCGAGGACTTCCAGCTCAGCAAGCAGTACGGCCTGCCCGTGGTCGCTCCGTTGGACGAGGCCGGCATCTACCTGGATGGCTTCGCCTGGCTGACCGGCCAGAACGTCCACGACGTAGCCCAGCAGATCTTCGACGCGCTGCGCGCCAAGGGCTTGCTCTACCGGCTGGAGGAGTACACCCACCGCTACCCCGTCTGCTGGCGCTGCAAGACCGAGCTGATCTTCCGCCTGGTGGACGAGTGGTTCATCAACATGGGCGAGGTCTACGACAAGCCGCGCGCCGAGCTGACGCCTGAGGAGATCGACCGCAGCCTGCGCTATCAGATCATGGAAGTCGTCGATCAGATCCGCTGGATCCCCTCCTTCGGCCTGGAGCGCGAGCTGGACTGGCTGCGCAACATGCACGACTGGATGATCAGCAAGAAGCGCTACTGGGGCCTGGCGCTGCCCATCTGGGTGTGCGAGAACCCCGATTGCCGCCATTTCCACGTGGTCGGCTCGGAGCAGGAGCTGGAGGAGCTGGCTGTGGAGGGCTGGGAAACCTTCGAGGGCCACACGCCGCACCGGCCCTACATCGACGCGGTCGCCATCGCCTGTCCGCACTGCGGCGGCAAGGCCAGCCGCATCGCCGATGTGGGCAACCCCTGGCTGGACGCGGGCATCGTCACCTTCAGCACTCTGGGCTATCGCAACGATCCGGAGTTCTGGCGCCAGTGGTTCCCGGCTGACCTGATCACCGAGAGCTTCCCCGGCCAGTTCCGCAACTGGTTCTACAGCGTGCTGGCTATGGGCACCGTGCTGGAGCGCCGGCCCCCCTTCCTGACCAACTTCAGCTACGCCACGCTGCTGGGCGAGGACGGCCGCGCCATGCACAAAAGTTGGGGCAACATGCTGGACTTCCACGACGGCGCCGAGCGCATCGGCGTCGACGTGATGCGCTGGATGTTCCTCAACCACAAGCCGGAGCAGAACCTGCTCTTCGGCTTCCACCGCGCCGACGAAACCCGCCGCCGCTTCCACATTCCGCTGTGGAACGTCTACAGCTTTTTCGTGACGTATGCCAATCTGGCGCCAGAGTGGCAGGTGGCAAGTCGCAGGTGGCAAGTTGCGCCTACCACCAATCTACCAATCTACCAATCTACCAATTCCGACCTTCTCGACCGCTGGATCCTCGCCCGCCTGCAGCAGGTGATCGACCTGGTGACGCAACGCCTGACCGACTACGACTCGGAAGACGCGACCGTGGCCTGCGAGGCGTTCCTGGATGATTTGAGCAATTGGTACGTGCGGCGCAACCGGCGGCGCTTCTGGGAGGGCGACCCGGCCGCGCTGGACACGCTCTACACCGTGCTGGTGACCTTCGCCCGCGTGTTGGCGCCCATGCAGCCCTTCCTGGCCGAGGAGATGTATCAGAACCTGGTGCGCGGCGAAGGACTGTCAGTCGCAGGAACGACCGACAGTCCTGGGAACGACGCGAAAGGACTG
>JAJTXO010000269.1 GCA_021463315.1 Caldilineales bacterium
AGTGACCCTATGGTGCCAGCGACGTCGGCTGGTATAGCGGGCCGGCCGGCGACCTCCGTGAAGGGACCGTCGGTCTCGGTGAGCATTCGCTCGACAGGCAACGTCCGAACCAACGCGGAAGCCTTCTCGCTGCTCAGCATCGTGCCGTTGAGCGAGAAGTAGCACCCTAAGTCCAGCGCGCGCGCCGCCTCCGACTTGGATCCGGTGAACCAGTGCAAAACGACGCGATTTGTCCCTTGCGGCAAGTGCTCTTCAACATGATCGAGCACCGCTTTCGCTGCACGCACGCTGTGGACCGTGATGATCTTTCCGCCTGCCTTGGCACATGCTTTCAGCACATGCGTGAAGACGGACTTCTGAAGTTCCAACGACTTGTAGAAGCGAGGTCCAGCGTCAAGGCCAACCTCTTCTCCAAGGAACGTGCGCTGACCATCGGCCAGGGCAAGCCGGTTCCCGCGCACTTCACGACTCAGTTGAGCGAGTTCCGCCTGAGAAACCAAGCGCTGGATGCCGCGGCCATCGCAGCCGAAAGTCGCCAGCGCAAGCCAACCAGCCGGGCGCTGGGTCTGTTCCAGGTCGGACTGGATCGCCAGGTGAACAGGGCCGATCTCAACTTGCAGCCGTCGAACCCTCCACTGGAACTGCAGCAGGTCGCCGCGCCCGCGCCGCCGGCCGAACGCGAGCGCATCCTGTTGCTGTGGGGCAAGGACATTCGCAAGGGCATCCGCAACACGCTGGAGACCGACGAATCCTTCAACCTGACCCTCCAGGTTCAGCCGGGAGCGCCGCCATCCTACGACCTGGACCTGGCCTTGAAGCGTCTCTACGTTCTGGAGACGCCGCAGTTCAGCATCAACAACTATGCCGCCGGCGCACAATCGACCCTGAGCCGTTTCAGGCCGGACGTCAAGGCGTGGGTCATCAGCGCGGCCAACCGCAACTACGAGCTGACCGAAGCCGAGTTCCAGCAGTTTCGGGCGCTGATGGCCATTTGGACCGCTTTTGGCGTCGTGCAAGCCGACGCGAACGACCCCACGCAAATCCGGGCCTTTTTCAAAGCGTTGGGAATCCAGGACGCCGACATCCAGCTTGCAGCGGCCGACGATGCGCATACCCTGCTGAGCAACCTGTCCAGCTTCGACTCCTCCTTCATCGACGTCAACAACCAGCCCGGCTGGTACATCCTGGACACCGGCGACGAGCAGTTCCTGATCAAGATCGTCGGCCAGCAGCCGCTCAAAACGGCCACGGAGCGTCTCAAGTTCAACTATGGCCCCAACACCAACCACGGCAATCCGCAGCCGCTGACGATGCACTTCGAGGCGGACGACGCGCTGGCCGCGTTCAACCCGTGGTCCGATTTTCGGGTTGAGTTTGTGCGGTTGAGCACCTTCGTGGTTCATGATCTGGTTCAGGACATGTTCGCCGGCGGAATCGACACGCTGCTCAGCCTGAAGACGCAGGAACGGGCCGAGATCGACTTTGGCGCGACCTATAAGCCGGGCGCCGCGGTCATCCCTCCCAACTACGATCGGGCGACCGGCGCGGTCAGGGCCGGGGTCGACTTCGACGGCGCTTACGGGCTGTACTACCGCGAGATCTTCTTCCACGTTCCGTTCTTCATCGCCAACCAGCTCAACACCAACCAGAACTTCGCCGAAGCGCAGCGCTGGTATCACTACATCTTCAATCCGACGATTGTCGAGCCGACGAACCCGAACCCGTCGGCCAATCCCAACGACCGCTACTGGCAGTTTCGACCCTTCCGCGGCCTCTCGTTGGAGACCTTGCGCCAGATGCTGGCCAACACAGACGCGCTGGAGGAGTATCGCCAAGACCCCTTCGATCCGCACGCCATTGCACGGCTGCGCATCAACGCCTACCAGAAGGCGATTGTCATGAAGTACATCGACAATCTGCTGGACTGGGGCGACAACCTGTTCAGCCAGGACACGCGGGAGTCGATCAACGCGGCCGCCCAGCTCTATGTACTGGCCTACAACCTCCTGGGCGCCCGGCCCAAGACCAAGGCGATCAAGGAGCTGCGCGCCATCGGGACGCTGGAGGATGTACTGGCCAACGAATCCGCGCAGAAGAGCGGCCTGCCCGACTTCATCGTCGAGCTGGGGCGACAGTTGGCAACGCCCGCGCTGGCCGGCGCGGCGGCCATGACGCCAAACAACGCGATCGTCACCGATTTCTGTGTCGTCGAGAACGAGCAGTTCATGGGCTACTGGGACCGGGTCGAGGACCGCCTCTACAAGATCCGCCACAGCCTGAACATCGAAGGCACGTTCCGCCAACTGGCGCTCTTCCAGCCGCCCAGCAACCCCATGGACCTGGTGCGGGCAATCGCTGGCGGGCGCGACCTGGGCAGTGTGTTGCAGGACAGGAACGTGCCCGTGCCGCACTATCGCTACGCCACCATGTGGACGCGCGCCCGGGACATCGCCTCCTCGGTCAACGAACTGGGATCGGCTCTCCTGGACGCCCTGGAGAAGAAGGACGCGCAAGCGCTGGTCATCCTGCAGAACATCCAGGACGAAGAAGACCTCAACCTGGCGAAAAGTATCCTGGAAAAGGAACTGAAGATCGCCGAGGAAACCATTGAGGCGCTCCACATCAGCAAGGAAAGCATCCAGGCGCGCCACGACCGCTTCGACCGCCTGATCGCCGAGGGTCTGATAGCCGGTGAGCATGCCTGGCTGACTCTGAAAGGTATCTCCCTCGCCCTGAAGGTGGGGGCGGGCGTTGCCAAGGTTGTCAAGGAAGCCACAGGCGGGATACCGGATGCCGAGATTGGCGGCGCGGGCTTTGGCGGCAGTCCCACGGCAACCATTACCTTTGGGGGCAGCGTGGTCGACGCCATTCCCGGGATGGTTGCCGAAGGGCTGGATGCGGCCGCAAGCGCCCTGGATGACGGCGCTGAGATCGCCGCGCAGGTAGCTGAGCATGAACGCCGCGCGGCCGAGTGGAAGTTCGAGAAAACCATCGCCAGCCATGAGCTGAGGGAGATCGACCGGCAGTTGGCCATCGCCGGCCTGCAACTGGAGATCGCCAGGCATCAGCTCGTCATCCACGCCAATGAGATCAAGCAGAACAACGACCTTGCTGAGTTCTTTCACAGCAAGTTCAGCAATCAGGAACTCTACACCTGGATGATCAGCCGCCTTGCCGGACTCTACTTCCAGGCCTACAAGCTGGCCTACGAGTACGCCAAGTCGGCGGAGAAGGCCTTGCAGTTCGAACTGCCGACGACACAGAGCTTCATCAGCTTTGGCCATTGGGACAGCCTGAAGAAGGGCCTGCTGGCTGGCGAATCGCTGCTGCTGGAGCTTGACCGCATGGAGAAGGCGCACCTGGACCAGGACAGTCGCTTCCAGGAGATCGAAAAGAGGATCTCCATGAAGAGGTCGCTGCCGGCGGCGCTGGCTGAGCTGACCAGCAACGGCAAGGCGGACTTCCAGTTGGGCGAGGCGCTCTTCGACAAGGACTTCCCCGGCCACTATGCCCGCATGATCAAGACCATTGGCATCTCGTTCAAGACGTCGAGCGCCGTCGATCCCTACGACTCGCTCTATGCGACGCTGATCCAACTGGGCAGCCGAACGCTGCTGGAACCTAACATCGACGCGGTGCGCTATCTGATGGGCGTCGACGGCGCTGAGCAGCCCGACACGAGCGTTCTGCGCACCAACTGGCGCGCCAACCAGCAGGTGGCGATCTCCAGGATCGACGACGAGGAAGGTGACGACGGCATGTTCGCGCTGGACTTCTTCTTCGACAACCGCTACTTCCCCTTCGAAGGGACAGGCGCCGTCTCAGCTTGGCGACTGGAGATCTCCAAGGCGCCGGAGGGTTTCGACCTCAGCAGCATCACCGATGTCGTCATCCACCTGCGCTACACGGCCAAGTATGACAGCGGCGCCTTCAAGCAGGCGGTCCAGAACGAGATACGCGGGCTGCAAGCGCCCTGAGTGCGCGGCTGAACCAGCGCTGAAAGACTCGATTGGCACGCTGCCATGAAACATCGACGGGACTTCGCTCTGAGCCTGCTGCTGGCCGCGTGCCTTGTGTTGTTGCCCGCCATCAGCCTGGGGCAGGCGAACCCGACCCCTCCGGGTGGACTCTACGTGGTGCAGCCGGGCGACACCTGGCAGACCATTGCCGCGCGCACGGGCTATTCGGTGGCCGAGCTCGCGACCGCCTATCCAAACAGGCAGCTTTACGTAGGGCTGGTCATCCGCCTGCCGGGCACGGAGCAGCCCGCGACGGCAACCCCTGCCGCGCCGCTGCTGTCGCTGCCGCGCCAACAGGTGTCCGTCGCCTATGGCCGCTGGATGGAGGGCAGCCTGGGCACGTCGCTGGACGTGACGCTGGAGGGCATTGGGGTGGGGTTCGACATCGGCGACGGCGTGCATCCCGCGTGGTGCATCGAGGTTGGCCAGCAGACCGTCGGCAGCACCCGCGCCCGGCTGTTTGCCAGCACCGACCCGCGCCTGCCCTATGCGCTGCAGCGACTGCCGTGGGGCAAGATCAACTACCTGCTGAACCACAAACAGGGCAACGCGCGCGACGTGCAGACCGCGCTGTGGCAGGTGCTGGGACAGTCGGATCCCAAACTGCCGACGACCGAAGCAGGTCGGGCGATGGCAGCGGCGGCTGAACAGAACCCGGCGTTCGTGCCTGCGCCCGGCGAGATCATCGCGATTGTCGTCTACTCCGACGGCATGAACAAGACGCCAGGCAACTTTCAGGAGGTGATTGTCGAGCTGCGCGTGCCGACGCCAACGCCAACCGCGACGCCGACTGCCGCGGACGTGACGGTCACTGGCACACCAACCGCGACACCGACTGCCGCGGGCGGGACGATCACCGCGACGCCGACCGCGACGCCGACTGTCGCGGGCGAGACGATCACCGCGACGCCGACCGCGACGCCGACTGCCGCGGGCGAGACGATCACCGCGACGCCGACCGCGACGCCGACTGCCGCGGGCGGGACGGCCACTGCGACGTCGACTGCCGCGGGCGGGACGGCTACCGCGACGCCAACCGCGACGCCAACTGCTGCGGGCGGGACAGCCACCGTCACGCCGACCGCGACGCTGACCGCTGTGGGCGATGCAATCACCGCGACGCCGACCGCGACGCCGACTACCGGCGCCGGGACGATCACCGCCACGCCGACAGCGACACCGACTGCCGCGGGTGGGACGGCCACGCCGACTGCGACGCCGACCGCTGCGGGTGAAGCGCTCACCGCCACGCCGACCGCGACGCCGACCACTGTGGGCGAAGCAATCACCGCGACGCCGACTACCGCGGGCGGAACGATTACAGCCACACTGACCGCTACGCCGACCGCGACGCCGACTGCCGCGGGTGGGACGGCCACCGCTACGCCGACCGCGACGCCGACTGCCACGGACGTGACAGTCACTGGCACGCCGACCGCGACGCCGACTACCGCGGGCGGGACGGTCATCGCCACGGCGACCGCGACGCCGACTGCCACGGGCGGGACGGCCACTGGCACACCGACCGCGACGCCGACCGCCGCGGGCGGGACGGTCATCGCCACGCCGACAGCGACGCCGACTGCCGGGGACGAAACAGCCACCGCGACGCCGACTGTCGTAGGCGAAGCAATCACGGCCACGCCGACCGCGACGCCGACTACCGCGGACGGGACGGTCATCGCCACGCCGACCGCGACGCCGACTGCCACGGGCGGGACGGCCACTGGCACGCCGACCGCGACGCCGACTGCCGCGGACGGGACGGCCACCGCCACACCGACCGCGACGCCGACTGCCGCGGGCGAGACGGCTACCGCCACGCCAACCGCGACGCCAACTGCTGCGGGCGGGACAGCCACCGTCACGCCAACCGTGACGCCGACTGCCGCGGACGGGACGGCCACTGGCACACCGACCGCG
>JAJTXO010000027.1 GCA_021463315.1 Caldilineales bacterium
GGTGTCATCTCAATAAACCGGGGTCGAGACTTCCGAAGTCTGCGCAGGTTTGTTCAAAACGGGCTCACAGTCCATAAGACTTCGGAAGTCTTCCCCAATTTGAGATGATACGAAGTTGGTAGCTGTGCAGGCGGCGTCCCACGGTTGGTTTCGATACGGCGGCCTACTCAACCAGCATTTGGCCGTGGAGTCGAGGCCCCGGCCGGGTCTGCGGACACCGACCACCCAGGCCGACTCTGGACCCATCGAGGTCATGAATGGCCGTGCTGACGTGGCGCGCCGCAGCTTGACAAATCAACCGGTGAATGTTACTATCGCACATCTTCTTCGCGCCAGCGCAGGCGCGAGCAGCTCAATCCAAGGTACTACTGTTTGACCGACTGTTGACAGCCTGCACGGCTTGCCGCCGATGCGACGCCCGTCGTATTTATGGCTCTGAGCAAAATACGTCTCCTGAACTTGGCAGCTTGTCAGGGGCCGTGTTATAATCGGGCCTGTTGCGCAACGGCAGCGCTGCAAAGCCTGGCGGCAGGTGTTGGTGAACTACGACGAGTTGAAATCCCTGTTTGGAGGCACAAAGATGAACCGAAACATTTTCATGCGGCGTCTGGGCGTCGCTGCCGCTCTGGTGGCCGTTCTGGCGGTGGCCGCCGGCGCTCCCGTCCTGCAGGCGCAGCCGGAGGCGGCCAACATGGGGCTGACAACCTACAATGCGTGGGCCGGTCACCCGCAGTGTGTTGGCAACGCCAAGGTGGATGTGCTGCTTTCCGGCGATCCCGTTAGCGTGGGTGGATACGAGACCAAACTGAGCTTTGATGCGTCAAAGTTCAGCTATACGACTGACAACGTCGACCTGACGAACTATCTGGCCGTCAATGGCCGTTCGACCAGCGGCGCCAGCGGCACTCCTGTGCTTGAAGCAATTGGCGCGAACTTCGTGAAGTTCGGCGACTACAGCTGGGGCGCCAATCCCACCGGACCGAATGCACCCGGTAATCTTGCCCGGGTTGGCTTGACCACACTGGTGTGTGGCACGAGCAATGTCAGCCTGAGCGAGAGTCAGGTCGTCAATACGCAGGGAACTGCGTTTGCGCCTGGTACGCAAGCTTCGGTTCCGTTCGTCGTTCGTGGTCTTCGCGACACAAATGCTTCTGGTGGTAATGTTACCATCGCTGACGCTATCGCCGTGTCCACAGCTCTTGGTACCAGCGGCGCGTGCAGTGCGAATTACCAGTACGATATTAACAACAGCGGAGGCAACATCACAATCGCTGACGCTATTGCTGTGACTACTGGGCTTGGCCAGCCAAGTTGTCCCTGATCAATGAGGTTTGTATCCTCAGTTGTGTGACCTCTGGTCGCGATTCTTCCTGGTGGAAGGAATACTCAGAAGGAGCTTATGACCATGGAATCCGCACGCAAGATGTTTGCAACGCTCTTCTTAGTTGTGATGCTAATGCTTCTTACAACAACGATGGCGTCGATGCAGGGACCCTCAGTGCAGCAAGTCATCATGGGTACAGGGACCGATGCCAGTTGCACTGGCCAAGTTGCGGTGCCGGTGAACATGACCGGACTCGGCGGCAGTGGTGCGTCTGGGTTTACCCTTATTACGGGTGTGCCATTGGGTACAATCTCAATCGCGCCTACTTGTGTTTTCGGCGGGCAGTTCGCTGCGAACTGTAGCGCCGTGTCCGGAATTCAGATCTGTTCTGTCGCCGATATCAATGACCATGCAACAGGACTAAATCTCTATCAGGTGGACGCAGGGTGTCTTCCGATTAGTGCCCCACCTGTACCTGTTACCGGCGACACTCTTGCTGCAACAATCACCGTCAACCGCAACAGCGCACCTGAAGATAGCCATGTGCTTGATCTCCTTCCATCTGATGGAGCTGGCACTTTTACGCAGATTGTGGATCTCAATGCCGCAACGTTCAATGTACCAGATAGCGGACTAGTTGATGGCTCTGTCAACTGGTGCCCCACCGCCGTCACCATGTCCGGCTTCGACGCCACGACCAACAGCCCGGCCCCCTTCGCGGCTGCGGCCTGGCCGCTGCTGGCCGGCGCGGCCGCGGTGGCTGCTGGCGGCGCCTACGCTCTGCTGCGCCGCAAGAGCAGCTAAGCCCTAACTTTCGCCCTTCGACACCAGGGGCAGCCAGCCGGCTGCCCCTGTTTGTGTCCAGCAGCCTCAACCCCGGAGCACGCTATGCGCTTCAGCCGTCCTCTCGCTCTGCTCATCCTCTTGGCCGCCCTGATCGCGCCGGCCGCGCTGGCCCAGGAAGCCGCCGTTGTCACCCTTCAGCCCGTCGCTTTCGTTCCGCTGGAGGGGGAGACCTTCACCACCGACGTGACCATCGAAAACGCCAAGGATCTGCTGGGCTTCCAGTTCGACGTCAACTTCGACCCAGCCGCCTTTGCCGTGGACTCCATCGAGCTGGGCTCCTTCCTCGCAAGCACCGGCCGCAGCACCCAGCCGCTGGGGCCTGACCTGCGCGCGGCGGGCGAGGGACGGGTGGTCTACGGCGGCTTTACGCTGGGCACGCCCGAACAGCCCGGCGCCGAGGGCGCGGGCGTGCTGGCCACCATCACCTGGCGCGTGGTTCAGCCGGCCGACTTCACGGCCACGCTGAGCCGGGTGCAGTTGGCCGGGCCGGGCGGCCAGGCGCTGCCAGGCTCCGACACCAGCTCGCCGCCCCCGGCCGCAGCCACCGTCGAGGCCAGCCCCACCGGCGAGCAGCCCACTGTCGCCGCGCCCGAGCCGACCCCCGCTCCCGCGGCGGAGAGCCAGACCGGCTCAGGGCTGGCGGGACCCGCCGGTCTGGTGGCGATCCTGGTGATCACCGGCGGCCTCTACGCGCTGTGGCGCATCTCGCACAAACCGGGCGGTAATCGCTCACCGGACTGAGAAGAGCGTCAGATAGCAAAAGTCAAGGCTTCAGTTTGGTCTCCATGCGAGACCAGACTGAAGCCTTTTTTGCTGTGCTTGGCGAACTGCTGTTCCGTTACCCAGCGTAGACGTACACCGCGGGGCTGTTGGCGCCGCCCGGCGCGCTCCACTGGAAGATCCACCAGGCGTCGTAGGGGCTGAGATTGACGCAGCCGTGGCTGCGCGGCCGGCCGAACGCGTCGTGCCAGTAGGCGGTGTGCAGCGCGTAGCCGGAATAGAAGTAGCAGGTCCAGGTGACCCCTTCCAGGTAGTAGTAACCGCCCGTGGCCGCGCTGCCGCCTGACATCTTGCCGCTGGCCAGCCGCTGCCAGGTGCGAAAGACTCCCTGCACCGTTGGCGTGGCCGGCAGGCCGGTGGCCACCATGGCCGCGTAGACCGGCGTGTCCCCTTCGTAGGCTACGACCGTCTGCTGGCCCAGGTTGACCCCCACCCAGCGCTCGTTGGCGCGAATGCTGCCCGGCCGCGCCTTGGGCAGCGCCGCGGCCACCCATTGGCCCAGCACCCAACGCTCCTGGCCGATGCGATACCAGCGCGCGCCGTCCACCGTGCGACTCTCCAGGATGTCCAGCCGCTGGTTGTGCAGCACCTCGTCGATGGGCGGATTGTCGGGGGAGACGCCCGGCCGCGCGCGCACGTTCAGCGACGCGGAGACCACCCAGCCCACCGGCAAGCTGACCCCGCTGACAGCCGCCACCTGGGCCGCCAGCTCAGCCGGCAGAATGCGCACCCAGCCGCTGTGAACCCAGCGCCCCACGCCGATGCGATACCAGATCGCGCCAGACACCGATTGCTCCTGGTAGATCGTCACCTCCGCGCCCTGACGCAGTTGGTCCACCACGGGGTGGCCGACGCCCGGCTGCGAGCGCACATTGAGCACATCCGCGGTGACGATGCCGCGGCGCTGCGCGGGGGGCGGCGGCTCCTGAATCAGACGCACCCAGCCGCCATGCACCCAGCGGCTGTCGCCGATGCGGTACCAGGTTGCGCCGTCCACCGGCCGCTCTTCGTAGATGGTGACCTGCGCGCCGTTGGGCAGTTGGGCGATGACTGGGTTGTCCGGCGCCACGCCGGGCCGGGCGCGCACGTTCAGCAGCGCGGCCGTCACCACCCCATAGCGCACATCGCCCGGCGGCGGAGGAGGAGGAGGCGGCGGCGTGCTGCCGGCCAGCTCGACGCCGCGCAGGCTGCTGGGGGTCACCTGCGCCACCGAGCTGGAGGCCACCAGTCGCCGCGGGTGGACTGCTGCCAGATCTGGCCGCCGGCCCAGGTCTCGTTTTGAATGGCCAGATAGGTGCCCAGCACCAGGCTGCGCACCACCTGGCCGCCGCCTGGCGCGCTGTAGGTCTTCACACCGCCCCAGGCCGGGCGCACATAGCGATAGGGGAGCCAGGGCGGGTTGGCGCTCTCTGGCCGGGCCACCTCCGCGAGCGGCTCGGCCGGCGCACTGGGCCGCGCGGGCGCTGGCTCGACCTCCATCGTTTCCGGCTCGGCCGGCGCGGTCAGCTCCAACGCGCTCTGGGTCAGCGTGGCCAGCCAAAAGCCTTCGCCGTCCAGCAGATCGACCGTCACGCTGTACTGGCCATACTTGCTGTAGCTGGCCCGCCATTCAGCCTGCTGGTTTGCCCCGTCCGCGCCGTTCAACAGGAAGATCTGACCCGCGCCGGCGTCGACGCGCACCTGCTGCGTGGCTTCCAGATCCATCACCTCCAGCCGGATGACCGCCTCCTGCTGCTGCTCTCCTTCTGGCCGCACCACGAAGAGCGCCAGGGTGGGAAGCGGCGCTTCTTGGGCCGCGAGCGGGCTGTCCAGATCGACTTCCACCGTGGCGATGGTCTCGCCCCAGCGCAGACTGGCCGCCGGCCGGCCGGGCGCGGCAAAGGTGTAGACGCCCAGCTCCACCTCGCGGCCGGCGCTCCAGGTGATGGCGGTCGGCGCGCACAGGTTCAGCTCGGCGATCTTGGCCCGTTCCTGCCCGGTGCTGGGGTCCCCGGTGAAGAGCCCGGCCGGCCGGCAATCGGGCGGCGCATCGGCCGCGGGGGCAGGAAAGGCTGCCAAAAAGCGCACGGTGCGCTGGTCATTCTCGACGACGGGGATCAGACGGATGGGTGCTGGCATGGGGGCCTCCGGGCACGAAAATGGGGGAGCGACGGCGTTGTTACAGCCGCCCGATTATAGCACGAAGTTGACGCACCGTCAACGCATCTTGTCTTGGCTGGCGGCTGATGGTAGAATAGGCCGTCCGCATGAAATGTGCCGATTGGCACGAAGCCTGGCGCTCGGAAAAGGAGCAATCGTTGTGGAAAGTCATCCTCATGTGCGCGTGCTGCGCGGCAAGAAGATCTTGCTGGGCGTCACCGGCGGTATCGCAGCCTACAAGGCGGTCACTGTGGCCAGCCGGCTGACCCAAGCTGGCGCGCTGGTCGATGTGCTGATGACCGCGGCCGCGCAGAAGTTCGTCACCCCCCTCACCTTTTCCGCGCTGACCGGCCGGGCCGTGGTCACCGATCTGTGGTCTCCGGCCGGCAATGGGCAGATCATGCATGTGGCGTTGGCGCGTGAAACGGATCTCTTTGTGGTGGCGCCGGCCACAGCCAACACCATCGCCAAGCTGGCGCTGGGGCTGGCCGACGACCCCCTCAGCGCCACCGCCCTGGCCAGTCGTGGGCCGTTGCTGCTGGCGCCGGCTATGGAGACCGGCATGTGGCTCAATCCCGTCACCCAACAGCATGTGCGCGAGCTGATCCAGCGAGGCATGTTCGTCGTGGGGCCGATGCAGGGGCGGCTGGCCTCGGGCGCGATGGGCATCGGCCGCATGGCTGAGCCGCCGCAGATCATCGAGATGACGCGCAAGGTGCTGGGTCGCAACGGCCCGCTGGCCGGCGTGCATGTGGTGATCACGGCCGGCGGCACGCAGGAGCCGCTGGACCCGGTGCGCTTCGTCTCGAACCGCTCTACAGGCAAGATGGGCGTAGCTCTGGCTACCTCCGCGCGCGATTTCGGCGCGGAGGTGACGCTCATCCACTCGCCGCTGCAGGTCGGCGTGCCCTTCGGCGTGGCCAGTATCCCCGTCGGCACCGCGGCCGAGATGCACGCGGCTACCTTCAACCTCTTGCCGCGCACCGATGTGCTGATCGGCGCGGCGGCCGTGGCTGACTATCGCCCCGCCACTGTGGCCGATCAGAAGATCAAGAAGAAGAGCGGCAGCCTGGAGATCGAGCTGGTGCGCAACCCGGATATCCTGGGCCAGGTGGGAGCACAACGCCAGCAGAGCGGCCATCCCAAAGTGATGGTGGGCTTCGCCGCCGAAACGGAAGATCTGTTGGCCAACGCCAAGGCCAAGCTGGAATCCAAGCGGCTGGATCTGATCCTGGTCAACGACGTCTCCGCGCCGCACAGCGGTTTCGGCACCGAGACCAACCAAGTGACGCTGCTGGACAAGTGGGGCGATGTGCTGCCTTGGCCGCTGCTCAGCAAGGACGAGGTCGCCGACCGCCTGATGATCTGGGTCGCGCGTCGCATCCAGGGCAAAGGGCTGGGCGATCTGGGGGCGTGAGTGGGGGACGGTGAACGGTGATCGGTGATCGGTGACCTCTGACTTCTGCCTTCTGACTTCTGACTTCCGACTTCTGCCTTCTGCCTTCTGCCTTCTGCCTTCTGCCTTCTGCCCCCCATCACTCAATGATCTTGTGAATCAACGCAGGCTGCAGGGGCGGGTTTTCGCTGATGCGGTAGGCCGAGAGCAGCAGGCGGCGGCGCGCTTCGGCTAGCCGCGCGGCGTCCGGGGCATGGATCCAGCACAGCGGCTGGCCCGCCTCGACCGCATCGCCTACCTTCGCCTCCAAAACCACGCCGACGGCATAGTCGATGGCGTCTCCCTTCTTCTGGCGACCGCCGCCCAGCGCCACGCTGATCTGCCCCACCTGGTCAGCGCGCAGCTCAGCCACGTAGCCGCTGCCCGGCGCCAGCGCCGGCTCCACCAGCGGCGCGGCCGGCAGCAGATCGGGATCGTCCACCACGGCTACGTCGCCTCCCTGGGCTGCGACGAACTGGCGGAATCTCTCCCAGGCCCGACCGTTGGCCAGTTGCACCCGGGCCAGCGCCTGCAGCTCCTCGCGCGTGCCGGGCCGACCGCCCAGGCGCAGCATCTCGCCGGCCAGCACGATCACCAGGCGGGTGAAATCGGCCGGGCCGCGGTCGTGCAGTGTGTCGATGGCCTCCTTCAGCTCCAGCGCGTTGCCCACAGCCTGGCCCAGCGGCTGATCCATCGCACTGACCACCGCGGCCATCTGGCGGCCAGCGTTGCGTCCGATCTCCACCATCAGGCGGGCCAGGTGCGTCGCGTCGTCCAGGTTGTGCATGAACGCGCCATGGCCCACCTTGACATCCAGCACGATGGCGTCCGCGCCCGCGGCCAGCTTCTTTGACATAATCGAGGACGCGATCAACGGCAGCACCGGCACGGTGCCGGTGACATCGCGCAGCGCGTACAGCTTGCCGTCGGCCGGCGCCAGTTCAGCCGTCTGGCCGCCCACCACCAGACCGATCTCCCGCAACTGCCGCATGAACTGTTCGCTGCTCATCTCCACCTGGAAACCGGGGATGCTCTCCAGCTTGTCGATGGTGCCGCCGGAAAAGCCCAGGCCGCGGCCGCTGAGCTTGCCCACCGGCAGTCCCAGGCTGGCCACCAGCGGCGCCAGCGCCAGCGTGGTCTTGTCCCCCACGCCGCCGGTGGAGTGCTTGTCCACCACCTTCGAGCCGGGCGGAAAGAGCGCATGCGGGTTCATCTGCTCGCCGGAGTGCAGGATCGCCAGCGTCAGCGCGGTCGCCTCCGCGTCGGTCATGCCCTGAAAATAGATGGCCATGGCCCAGGCCGCAGCCTGATAGTCGGGGATCGCACCCTTGACGTAGCCCTGGATGAAGAATTCGATCTCTTCGGCGCTCAACTCGGCGCCGTCGCGCTTGCGGACGATGATATCGACAGCTCGCATGGTCACGCTCCATTGCAATGATGCCCGAAACCGGGGACGGTCGCCGCGTCTGTGGCCGGCGCGGCTGCCGGCGCGGCCATTGTACCACAGGCGCGCGGCTTGGCCGATTTTGCGCCCCTGACCTGTTGACCCCCTTGCCAGACCATGCTATAATCCGCTCCGGCGATGCACCCATGCTCAAGTTGATCGGAATCGATGCCAGCCGAGCGCTGCGCCGTCAGCGCACCGGCACCGAAAACTACTCCTGGCAGCTCATCCGCCATCTGTTGGCTCTGGGCGGCAGCCACCGCTTTCGCCTCTATTGTCCGCAGTCGCCGCCCGCGGGCCTGTTCGATCTGTCTGATCAGCCCCTCAGCGCTGAAGTCGGGGCGAGCCATGCCGAAGTGCGGGTCATTCCCTGGCCGCGCCTGTGGACGCACCTGCGCCTGAGCTGGGAGGTGACGCGTCACCCGCCCGATGTGTTGTTTGTGCCCTCCCACGTGCTGCCGCTGCTGCACCCGCGGCGCAGTGTGGTGACGGTGCATGACCTGGGCTTTCGCATCTTTCCAGAGGCGCACAAGCCCTTGGACCGCGCCTATCTGGACTGGAGCACTCGTTTCAATGCCCGCAGCGCCCGCCGCGTGCTGGTCGATTCCCAGGCCACCCGGGATGATCTGATCCGCTTCACCGGCGTCCGCGCGGACAAGATCAGCGTGGTCTATCTGGGCCGCGACGAGAGCCTGGCGCCGGTGGACGATCCCCAGCGGCTGGCCGAGGTGCAACGGCGTCTCGGCATCAGCCAGCCGGGCCAGGACCTGGCCGCCTATATCCTGTACGTCGGCACCTTGCAGCCGCGCAAGAACCTGGTGCGCCTGGTAGAGGCCTTCGCGGCGGTGCGCCAACAGCATCCGGCGATTCTGCTGGTGTTGGCGGGCCGGCGAGGCTGGCTGGCCGAGCCGATCTTCCAGCGCGTGGCCGCGCTGGGGTTGCAGGACGCCGTCCGCTTTCCTGGCTATGTGGCCGACGCCGATCTGCCGGCCCTGCTGAGCGGCGCGCGCTGCTTCGCCTTCCCATCGCTGTACGAGGGCTTTGGCTTTCCCGTGCTGGAGGCGCAGGCCTGCGGCGCGCCGGTGCTGGCCGCCAGCACTTCGTCGCTGCCAGAGGTGGCCGGCCACGGCGCGCTGCTGGTCCATCCGCTGGACCCGGACGCCATCGCGGCCGGCCTGCTGCGGCTGGTGGGCGAGCCGGCGCTGCGGGCCGAGCTGGCCGCGGCCGGCTTCGCCAACCTGCCGCGTTTCTCCTGGCAACGCTGTGCCGCCGAGACGCTGGCTGCGCTGGAGACGATCTAAGCAGACTTCGCAAGTTGCCGCCTCACGATTCTCACGCAACGCCGCCAAAAATGCCAAGAATTTCTGCCCTTTGCGGTCTTTGCGCCTTTGCGTGAGACAACAATCGTGAAGTACTGAAACTACCCTCTTTCAACTACTGCGGCGACTTCTGAAGTCTCGTGCTGGATAGTTGGATTTCCATGGCCCTGAACCGCCTTCTCATCGTCAAGCTGGCTGATATCGGCGATCTGATCACCGCGACGCCGGCCCTGCGCGCCCTGCGCCGGGGCTTTCCAGCCGCGCAGATCGATCTGCTGACCACGCCCCCCGCGGCCGCGGCCGCGCCAGCCAGCCTGGTCGACCGGGTGTTGACGGCCCCGCGCAGCCTGCTGCACGGGCCAGTCGACCTGCCCGCGCTGGGGCGGCTGTTGCTGGGGCTGCGCCGGGCCCGCTACGATGCCGTGCTCTTTCTGCACCATCTGACCCTGGGCGCGGGCGTGGCCAAGTATCGTCTGCTGGCTGCGGCCACGGGCGCGCCCCTGCTGCTGGGGCTGGACAACGGCAAGGGGGGCTGGCTCAGCCACAGCGCGCCCGATCTGGGCTTCGGCGCCCGGCACGAGGTGGAATACTGGCTGCAGGTCGTCGGCCTCTTGGGCGTTGGCAGCGCCGACGCGCTGCTGACCCCCTGCTACAGCGGGGCCGATCTGGTGGCCGTGGAGCCGCTGCTGGCCGGCCTGGGGCCGCAGCCGCTGGTGGCCATCCATCCCGGTTCCGGCGGCTATGCGCCAGCGCGGCGCTGGGAGCCGGCCAAGTGGGCCGCGGTGGCCGACGCGTTGATCCAGCGCTACCGCGCGCAGATCGTGCTGGTGGGCGCCCCGGCCGACGGCGCGGACGCGGTGCAGGCGCAGATGGCCGGGCCTGTGACCAACGTGGCTGGCCAAACCACGCTGCCGCAGTTGGCCGCGCTGCTGGCCCAGTGCGATCTTTTCCTGGGCGCGGATTCCGGCGTCATGCATGTGGCCGCGTCGGTCGATCTGCCGGTGGTGGCGCTCTTTGGCCCCTCCAATCACCTGGCCTGGGGGCCCTGGACGCCGGAAAACCGGTCAGTGGTGGTGCGGCTGGGCCTGCGCTGCTCGCCGTGCAGCTATGTCGCCCACAGCGTCGGCCAGCGCAACGGCTGCTGGCATCGTTCCTGCCTGGCCGACCTGCAGCCGGAGCAGGTGCTGGCCGCCGTAGCCGAGCTGGGCGTGCTGAACTTGCCCGCCGGGGAGGGGATCGAGCTGTGCAACCAGGCGTGACACCTGCCCTGCCTCCGGTACAGATCCTCGGCGTGCGGGTCGATGCCGTCACCTACGACGAGGCGATCGACCTCATCGGGAGCTGGATCCAGCAGCGCGGGCCGCATCAGATCGCCACGGCCAACCCAGAGTTCGTCATGGCCGCGCAGCGTGATCCAGGTTTTCGCCGGGTGTTGGCCGCGGCCGATCTGTGCGTGGCCGATGGCGTGGGGCTGCTGTGGGCCGCGCGGCGGCTGGGCGCGACGCTGCCGGAGCGGGTGACTGGCTCCGATCTGACCCCGCTGTTGGCGCAGGAGGCCAGCCGGCGCGGCTGGCGGCTCTATCTGCTGGGCGCGGCCCCTGGCGTGGCTGAGCAGACCGCGCGCTTGTTGGAGGCGCAAAACCCCGGATTGCGCATAGCCGGCGTCTATGCGGGTTCGCCGGCCGAGGCCGAGGCATCGGCCATCGTACAGCGGGTGGCGGCCGCGCGGCCGGACGTGCTACTGGTGG
This sequence comes from Caldilineales bacterium, assembly GCA_021463315.1. Classification (GTDB taxonomy): domain Bacteria; phylum Chloroflexota; class Anaerolineae; order JAAEKA01; family JAAEKA01; genus JAAEKA01. Next base: position 11,036 of record JAJTXO010000027.1, read on the forward strand.
CCTATGGCGCGCCGGCCCAGGACCTGTGGATCGCGCGCCATGGGGCCGCGCTGGGCGTGCCGGTGATGATGGGGGTGGGCGGCGCCTTCGATCACCTGGTCGGCGTGCAGCGGCGCGCGCCGGCCTGGGTGCAGCGCGTCCATCTGGAGTGGCTCTTTCGCTTAGTGACCCAGCCCTGGCGCTGGCGCCGCCAACTGGCCCTGCCGCGCTTCGTCTGGGCGGTGCTGCGCCAGCCGCGGGCTGTGGAGACCAGGCCGTGATCCCAAACGTCAATCAAGCTCTTGTGGCCCGGCTGGCTGGCCGCCGGGTGCTGGTGGTGGGCGATATGTTCCTGGACGAATACCTGGTGGGCCGGGCGGTGCGGCTCAGCCGCGAGGCCCCCGTGCCGGTGCTGGAGCGTTCCCACAGCTTCGCGCTGCTGGGCGGCGCGTGCAACCCTGCCCACAACGTGGCCGCGCTGGGCAGCCAGGCGGTGATGGCCGGCGTGATCGGCCAGGACGCGGCCGGGCAGCGGATGCTGGACGCCTTGGGTGCGGCCGGCATCGATCCGGCTGGGGTCGTGGTCGATGCCAGCCGGCCGACCACCACCAAGACCCGTCTGGTGGCCGAGAGCGTGTTGCGCACCCCGCAGCATCTGGCGCGCATCGACGTGATCGAGCGTCGGCCGCTGGACGAGACTGTCGAGGCGGCGCTGCTGGCCCGGCTGGAGGCGCTGGCCCCCGGCTGCGATGCGCTGCTGGTGTCGCACTACGGCAGCGGAGTGGCCACGCCGGCCGTGGCCGCGCGGGCCCGCGCGCTGGCGCGGCGGCACGGCCTGTTGACGGTGGTCGATGCCCAGGCCGATCTGGCCCGCTTCACCGGCTTCGATCTGGTCAAGTGCAATCGGGCCGAGGCCGAGGCGGAGCTGGGCCAGGGGCTGGCCAGCCAGGCCGACTTCGAGCAGGCGCTGGCCCGGCTGCTGCCGCTGCTGGCGGTCAAGAATCTGGTTGTCACCCGCGGCTCCGATGGCATGTCGGTGGTGCAGGCCGGCCAGGCGGTGGCGCATAGCCCGGCCGTGCCGGTGGGCGATGTTTATGACGTGGTGGGCGCGGGCGATACGGTGGTGGCGGTGCTGACGTTGGCGCTGGCGGCTGGCGTGGCGTTGGAACCGGCCGCGCACTTGGCCAACGCGGCCGCCAGCCTGGTGGTGCGCAAGCTGGGCAACGCCGTGGTGCGGCCCGATGAGCTGGCCGCGGCGCTCGCCGCCACCGCGTAGACGCGCAGACGCGTAGGTCACGCTACCAGCGTGACGCCCTCTGGCGGTGCGATTCGTCCGGCTGGTAGCCGGACCTGCGATGGATGTGGCTTTGTCCGGCTGGTAGCCGGACCTGCGGTGGATGTGGCTTTGTCCGGCTGGTAGCCGGACCTACGAGGTGATGGTGGTGTATGATTGTTGAGCATGGCGGTCGGGTGATGAGCCTGGCCGAGGCGGCTGATTGGGCGGCTGGACTGCGCGCGGCCGGGCGGAGCGTTGTTTTCACCAACGGCTGCTTCGACCTGCTGCACCGCGGCCATGTGGATTACTTGCAGCGCGCCCGCGCCCTGGGCGATGCCCTGGCGGTGGGCCTCAACGGCGACGCGTCGGTGCGTCTGCTCAAGGGGCCTGGCCGGCCGATCCTGCCGGAAGCCGACCGCGCGGCCGTGCTGGCTGCCCTGCGCGCGGTGGACGCGGTGGTGATCTTCCAGGAGCCCACGGCCGAGGCGCTGGTGGCTGCGCTCCGTCCGGCGATCTTCGTCAAAGGGGGCGACTGGGGCAGCGCAACCCGCACCCCGCCGGAGGCGGCCGTGGTGCTGGGCTACGGCGGCCGCGTCCAGTACCTGCCCTATCTGCCCGGCCGTAGCACCAGCGAGATCGTGGCCCAGATCCGCAGTTAAACCATGACCGACCAGCCTTTCACTGAACCCACGCCGATCCCTATGCCGGACGAGGCCTCGCCCTCGCTGGCGCGTTCGGCCAGCATCATCGCCTTTGGCAACATCGCCAGCCGCCTGCTGGGGCTGGGCCGCGAGACCACCATCGCCTATTTCTTCGGCGCGTCGGGCCTGGTCAGCGCATTTCAGGCTGCCAGCACCATCCCGACCATGATCTACGATCTGCTGGTGGGGGGCATGCTGAGCGCGGCGTTGGTGCCGGTGTTCAGCGACTACGCCCGGGCGGCGCGACGAAGTGAGTTTGGGCAGGTGGTGGGGACGGTGCTGGCGGTGATCGGCCTGGTGGTGGCCGGCATCGTGGTGTTGATCATGCTGCTGGCCGAGCCGCTGGCGCATCTGATCGCCGGCGGCCTGTCCGAGGAGCTGTTGGCCATCACCGCCAGCCTGCTGCGCATCATGGCGCCGGCTGTCTGGTTCCTGGCTATCTCCGGCGTGGTGACCGGCGCGTTGTTTGCCCTCAAGCGCTTCACCTTCCCCGCCTTCGCCGCGGCGATCTACAATCTGGGCATCATCGTGGCCGCGCTGCTGCTGAATCAGCGTCTGGGCATCTATTCGCTGGCGGTGGGGGTGTTGCTGGGCAGCGTGTTGCAACTGGCGCTGCAGGCGCCCGATCTGCTGCGCGCGGGCGCGCGGCTGAGTCTGGGGCTGCGCCATCCCGCGCTGCGGCGCATCTGGCTGCTCTATCTGCCGATTCTCTTTGGCCTGCTGGTCAGCCAGGTGCAGGTGATCATCGACCGGCGGCTGGCCTCGGGCACGGGGGAGCAGAGCCTGGCCTGGATGCGCGATGCGACGACCCTGTTCCAACTGCCCCACGGCCTGGTGGCGGTGGCGATCAGCCTGGCTGCGCTGCCCTCGCTGGCCCAGTACTTCGCGGCCGGCAATGAGCGGGATTTCAACGCCACCTTGGGCCGCGGCCTGCGCACGGTGTTGCTGCTGATCACGCCGGCCACCGTTGGGCTGTTGCTGCTGGGCACGCCCATCGTGCAGTTGATCTTCCAGCGCGGCGCGTTTCAGCCGGCGGACACGGACGCGGTGGTGCTGGCGCTGAACCTGTACCTGATCGGCCTGATCCCCGCGTCGCTGGACTGGCTGCTGAACTATACCTTCTACGCGCGCAACGATACCCTGACGCCGGCCATCGTGGGGGTGGTTTCGGTGGGCATCTACCTGCTGTTCGCCCTGCTGCTGGTCAAGCCTTTTGGCTATCTGGGGCTGGTTTTCGCCGATTCGATGAAGCACACCGGGCATTTCCTGCTGATGTGGCTGTTGCTGCGGCGGCGGCTGGGCGATCTGAGCGGGCTGCAAGGGGGCGTGACCGGGCTGCGCAGCCTGGCCGCGTCGGCCATCATGGGCGCGGTGTTGTTGGCGACCCTGGCCCTGCTGCGGCCGGCGCTGCCGGCCGGCTTCGTGGGCAATCTGGCGCTGGTGGGGCTGGCTGGCGTGCTGGGCGTGGCCGTTTATCTGCTGGTGGCCAGCCGGCTGGGGGTGCAGGAGGCGGGCATGGTGGTGCAGCGCTTCAGCCGCCGGCTGCGGCGGCGCTGAAGTTGACCATCTGCGCGGAATGCCGTATAATCGCTGTCTGCGGGCAGGGGCTGCACTGAGACCCGCCCGAGCAATCGTGATGCTAAGAAGAGGTTTTTGAGTTCCTATGGCTAAGAAAGTACGCAAGCCACGTTCTGCCAATCCCCGCACCTTTAGCCAGACTGGCCCGCAGCCGGCGCAGACAGTGGCGCCGACCCAGGCCGCGCCCGCGGCTGTCGCGGCTCCGAAATCGGTCACACAGCGAGCTGCCAAGCAGGCGGATCTGCGGGCCGAGTATCCCTTCGTGGGTCGGGACCTGCGCAATCTGGCGCTTACGGCGGCGGCGATGTTTGCGGTGCTGATTGTCCTGAACCTGGCGCTGAATTTCGTGCGTTAGCGCTGGCCAGGCCGGCTGGGAAGGCTGCTGGCGGCCCTGTAGGGCGGCTAGGAGCCTTTTTTGTTGCCATCGACCGGGGGCGCAGGCGCCAGGCGCGGCTCCAAAACGGCGATGGCCGCGGCATGCAGCGCCCAGGCCAGCCAGAAGTTGCGGCTGAGCAGGTAGAGCACGCTGGTGGCGCCCAGCAGCGCGGCCCGCAGCACGCGGCGCTCGGCCAGGCCTGGCGTGCGCAGGTCATGCCACAGCCAGGCGTTGAGCGCGCCCTGCACGCCGAGCAGGCCGGCTGCCAGCCAGGTTCCCCAGTAGATCGGTGTCGGCGTGGCTGCGCCGGCCAGCAGATCGATCATGGCGCTGCGATAGAAGGCCCATTGCCACTGCAAGGCGCCGGCCTCCATCACCAGCAGCGTGGTCAGGGCGATGCCGTGGCTGAGAGTCAGGTAGGGGGCAGGGATGGCATGGGCGCGGCGGTAGCTAAGGCCGGCCGCCAGCAGCACGGCCAGCGCGCCGGCTGCGAAGATCAGCCCGCGGCCCAGGCCCCAGCCCAGCTCGATCTGGCTCAGCCCCATGACGCGCGGCGAGAGCAGCCCCAGCAGCAGCGCGGCATAGCCAGGCAGAATCAGCCACAGCAGCCGCGTCAGCCAGAGCAACAGTTGGCCCGGCCGGCTGCGCAGGAGGGCGTTCAGCCGGCTAGCGCTGCCGCTGGCGCGGCTCGCCAGCCAAAGGCCGTTCCCAGCCAGGGCGTAGAGAGCTATGGAAGCCAGCACCCAGGGCAGCAGCGGCGAGTGGCCAGCAAGTGTGTCGAGCAGGGTGGACATCAACGGGGCATGGACTTGGTGACGGCGGTGGGTGGGGGTATAATCGGCACAAAGCAAAACCGGCTTCCGAAGAAGCCGGTCCGTGAACTGGTGGGCGAGAAGGGACTCGAACCCCTGACTTCTGCGATGTGAACGCAGCGCTCTAACCGGCTGAGCTACTCGCCCTCCCAACGAGCGAGATTATAACACTGAAGGATCAATCAGGCAAGTTCTATGCAGCGCAAAAAGCACTACGGTTTGGCCTATCTGTTGGTGTTGCTGGCGGCCATCGCCGGCTTTTTTCTGTTGCGTGAGCGGGCGCGGGCCGTGGATCTGCCGCGGGTGACGGCGCCGGCTGAGGTGCGACAACTGGTGGCTGATCTCGACCTGCTGGGGCTGTT